>WHSM01000376.1 GCA_009380105.1 Micromonosporaceae bacterium | reverse complement strand
GTGCCGGCGATTCGGCGCCTCATCGAGGTCTACGCGCCTGCCGGGAGGCTGCTCGCCAAACCGACCGTCACGTTGTACGAGGACATCCAGGAGTTCCTCGTCGCCGAGCTGGCCGGCGACGTGGTCGGCTGCGGCGCCCTGCACGTGATGTGGGAGGACCTCGCGGAGATCCGCACCATCGCCGTGGACCCGGGTCGGCATGGCTACGGCGTCGGGCGCCGGCTCGCCACCGGCCTGCTCGACAACGCGCGACGGCTCGGCGTCGAGCGCGTCTTCGTGCTCACCTTCGAGACCGACTTCTTCGCCAAGCACGGGTTCGCCGAGATCGACGGCACGCCGGTGCCGCCCGACGTGTACGCCGAGTTGCGCCGTTCGTACGACGAGGGCGTCGCGGAGTTCCTCGACCTGGAACGGGTCAAGCCGAACACGCTCGGCAACACCCGCATGCTGCTCTCACTGACCTGAGCACTCGGCGAGCAGGGTCACATCACGAGCCGCCCGAAGCGGACGGCTCGCGAGATCTCACGTGGCTTGGAGTGAGCTAGCTACCTGTCGTAAGACGGCCAGCGCGAGTCTTCGTACCCGTCGTGATCACTGTCGCTGCGGCTCCCGGAGTCCTCATCGGACCGGGGCGTCGAGCCAAGCTCGCGCTCCAGCGCCGCAAGGTCAGTGTCCGGGGCCTGGTATTTCAGCTGCCGGGCCACCTTTGTCTGCTTGGCCTTCGCTCGGCCGCGCCCCATGGCTCGACCCCCTCGCACGTATTGCGGGGCGGCCTCGAGAGGGCGGCCCCGACGACTTAGGCATCTCTCGTGGGCTTAACGTTACAGGCCCCGATAGGGGTTCGGCACCTCGCCCCCCGAGTGATTCGATACTCAAACACACGGGAATTGGGCTTATGACGCGATCACCGGCGACGCGCCCCGGTAAGGAGCAGCGCCACCGCCGGTCGCTACCGCGCACCCGGCCCCGCACGACCCGGCGCCGGCCCGGTCAGGGCAGCAGGATGCTCCGCAGCCGGCCGCACTCGGCCATCCGGCGCTCGGCCAGCCGGTCGGCCGCCACCGCCGGCGGCACCCCTTCGGCGCCAGCGAGCTGCAGGATCTGCCGGGTGGTGTCGTAGATCTTCGAGGCCCGGCTCTTCGCGCGCTGGAAGTCGAAGCCCTCGATCTCGTCGGCCACCTGGATCACCCCGCCGCAGTTCACCACGTAGTCCGGGGCGTACAGGATGCCATGGTCTTCGAGGACCTTCTCGATGCCGGCGTGGGCGAGCTGGTTGTTCGCGGCGCCGCAGACCACCTTGGCGGCCAGACGCGGCACGGTGTCGTCGTCGAGCGCGCCGCCGAGCGCGCACGGCGCGTACACGTCGATTTCGCTGGTGATCAGCTCGTCGGTGTCGGCGGCGACGCGCGCCTGCGGGTACGTCTCGCGCACCCACTGCAAAGCCCGCGGGTTGACGTCGGTGACGACGATCGACGCGCCGTCGTCAATCAGGTGCTCGACTAGGTGCTTGCCCACCTTGCCGACCCCGGCGACGCCGACGGCGCGGCCGGCCAGGGACGGCTCGCCCCACGTGTGGTCCGCGGCGGCGCGCATGCCCTGGAAGACACCCCAGGCGGTGAGGATCGACGAGTCCCCGGCGCCGCCGTGCTCCAGGGAGCGGCCGGTCACGTGCCGGGACTCCTTCGCGACGATGTCCATGTCCGCCGGGTACGTGCCGACGTCGCAGGCGGTGATGTAGCGCCCGCCGAGGGACTGCACGAATCGGCCGTACGCGCGCAGCAGGGGTTCGCTCTTGTCTTTGTCGGGGTCGCCCCAGATCACGGCCTTGCCGCCGCCCAGGTCCAGCCCGGCGAGCGCGTTCTTGTAGGCCATGCCCTGGGCGAGGTCGAGCACGTCGTGCAGCGCGTCTTCTTCGCTGCGGTACGGGTAGAACCGGGTGCCGCCGAGCGCCGGCCCGAGGGCGGTGGAGTAGATCGCGATGATGGCGCGGAGACCGGATTGCGTGTCTTCGCAGAACACCACCTGCTCGTGGCCGACCTCGTGGCTGTCGACCGCGGTGAACACACCCATCTGAAGCTCCCGTGGGGTACGCGTGGGGGGTGAAGCCCTTGTGGGGCTACGCCGTCAACCGGCGGGTCTGCCGGTATGCCACGAGCGTAAGCCGTACCGGTCGGTCACTGGGGGCGCCCAACCGGGGCTGACCGAGTCGTGGGACAGCGCCAGAGTCAGGTGGCGCCCCCACCGTGTCGATTGCTCGGCTCCGCGCTCGCTGTCGCCTCGCGGTCCAGCGGGTCAGTCCCTCGTGTCCGGGCGGCTCATGGGACGATCGGCGCCGTGTCGTCTCCGTTCTCCGCGTACCTCCGGGTGTACGAGCCGCTGGCCGCCTTCAGCCGGGACACGCAGCACCTCTGGAGGATGTACGCCGCCGAGGGGCGCGCGCCGTCGCCGCAGGAAGGCCCTGCGCTGCAGCGGAGACTGGTGATCGACGCGTTGGGCGCGGGCTGGACCCGGCTGCCGGAGTTGCCGGTCGAGGCGTACCTGATGCAGGACGCGGGCTCGCTCCTGGTCTGCCCGTGGGAGCTGCGCCAGCAGGTGGCGGAGGCCGCGCTGTCGGCGCGCGAGGGTGTGCCGTCGACGATCGCGGACTCGTTCGTCCCGCCGACGCTGGCGGCCGCCGCGGAGCGCGTGACAGCCGAGTGGCGCAACGGCGCCAGGGTGCTGGAGCACGGCACGCCGCGCCTGCACGAGACATCGTCCGGCTGGACGGTGCCCCTGCGCTGGTTCGTGTTCGTGGATCTCGACGAGAAGGACCTGCGTGTGCGGCCCGGCGAGCGCTGCCTCCGGTACCAGACCACGATGGCCCGGGCGCGTCGGCGGGCGCACCGCGCGCTGGCGGTGCTGCGGCGTTCGGTGGGCGACACCCCGATCTCCACTGCCGTGGAGGAGGGCGCGCGATGGTTGGAGGAGTTCCATCCGCGTTCGATGGTGGAGCTCGACTACGGCGGCCTGGTCGAGCTGCTCACCGATGACGCGCTCCGTGAGGACGACTCTCCGGGCCTGGTGGCAGACGGGCTCGCGGCGCTGGCCCGCGAAGACGCGGAGGCCGCGGGTCAGTCGTACGAGAAGCTCGTGGAGCGGTGGCGTGCCGTGCAACTGCTGGAGCGATGCAACTGACCAGTGCCACTTACGGGCGTTATAGGGGTTTTGGTGGGCTCTGAGGCCCTACGACCCGAGTGTCAAAAACCCGACAATGGGCATTGTGGAACGAACCCGACAGTGACGAAACGGGACAAAAGATCTAGTATTCGGCCAAGAGTCCACCAACAATCATCCGTTCGGCCCATGTCGGACATCAGGGACAGGCCGGACGATGGATGAGCGTCGGCCGGCGGGACCCTGGCCGCCGTTTGGAGCACCTGTGGAGGAGTGACCGATGGCATCGCGTACACATGAGCCCGAGCCGCTGCTAACGCCGGCCGAGGTCGCGTCGATGTTCCGCGTGGACCCGAAAACCGTGACCCGGTGGGCCAAGGCAGGAAGGCTCAGCGCAATTCGTACGCTTGGTGGGCACCGCCGTTACCGCGAATCTGAGGTACGCGCGCTGCTCCAGGGCGACATCCCCCAGCAGCGCCAGGGCGAGTGAGCCTGGCCCGTAGACAGCACTGCTCGTGGCCGGCGCGTGCAGCGCCGGCCACTGCTGTCTCCGGAAGGCGCCTCGACGGGCGAGCCTCGACGGGGCGCATCCCCGGCCTGAGCCGCTCACTACGATGGCAGAGTGTCCGACGAAGCGCTGGCAGCGCGGTTCGATGAGCACCGAGCGCACCTGCTCGGAGTGGCGTACCGGCTGAGCGGCATTTGGGCCGACGCCGAGGACGCCGTCCAGGACGCCTGGCTGCGTCTGTCCGGTCTGGACTGGCAGCGGCGCTCCGAAATCCGCGACCTGCGCGGCTGGCTCACCACGGTGGTCGCGCGCCTCTGCCTCGACGGCCTGCGATCCGCCACTGCCCGGCGGGAGCGCTACGTCGGCCCCTGGCTCCCGGAGCCGGTGGTCACGCCGCTCGGGACGCAGCCGGTCACGCCGCTCGGGACGCAGCCGAGTGAAGACCCGCTGGACCGCGTGGTGCGCGACGACGGCGTCCGGATGGCCGCCATGGTCGTGCTGGACCGACTCACCCCCGAACAGCGTGTCGCCTTCGTGCTGCGCGACGCGTTCTCGCTCCCGTACCCGGAAATCGCCCGGACCCTCGGATGCAGCGAGGCCGCGGCGCGCCAGCACGCCTCGCG
>WHSM01000344.1 GCA_009380105.1 Micromonosporaceae bacterium | reverse complement strand
TGTGGGCGTCCACCTTGAAATCCAGCCCGAGCCGGGAGTAGAAGGCGATCGCCGCGTCCAGGTCGGACACCACGATGTCGATCGTGTTCATCGTCGGGTTCATGGTCGTGCTCCTCGTCTCTGCCGCAACGGGCTTGTCGGTGAAAGGGGCGGGTTCCGGCCGCCCTACCAGTGAGACGATCGGGGCCCCACCCGACACGACAACCCCGCGGCGATTTGCTTCAAGCGCGCCCGCCACGGTGGGCCGGAGATGCGGTCGGCGCCGTGGTAGCATTCGCACATATGTTCGAGTTGGTGTGAATGCGGGGATGTCTCCATGGGTGCGAAGCCGAGGTTCAGCGGGCGGGAGCGCGCTGCCCTGTTGGCGACGTGCCGCTCAGCCGCGCAGTTCGGCGTCGCGCCTGCCAGCCTGCGCTGCGGTCCGACCTGCGGGGCTTCATTACTGGATGTAGATCGAGTCCTTGTGGTTCTGGATGTCTACGCCGCGCTGCAGCAGGTACGGTATCGGGTTGATCGCCTCGTCGCCGATACGGACCTCGAAGTGGCTGTGATTCCCGGTCGAGTAGCCCGTGCTGCCCATCTTCGCGATCTGTTGGCCGGCGCGGACGTACTGGCCGACCGAGACGGTTACCGCGGAGTTGTGGCCGTACCGGGTGACGACGCCGCCGCCGTGGTCGATGTCGACCGCATAGCCATAGCCGCCGTACCAGCCGGCGCGGACTACGGTGCCCTCATGGGCGGCGTGGACCGGGGTGCCGTACGGGCCGGCGAGGTCAATGCCGCGGTGGGTGGTGCCCCAGCGCGCGCCGTACAGGGACGTCAGGTTGTATTTCTTGACGGGCAGCACCCAGATGTCCCGGGGGGCGAGCCTCTTGCCTTTCGGGAGCGTGGCGCTGCGGCCGGAGCGGGACGCGCGATCAGCGAGGTTGCCGCGGTCGGCGTCGAGGCCGTCGGCTCCAGCGGATGCCGGGTCGAGAGCGGGGTCGTCGGCGTAGGCGGCGGAGTTCGAGGAGTTGCTCGGCATCGCGGATGCCGTGCCGAGTGCGACCATGCCGGCGCCGACCACGGCGCTGGTGACTACTGCGGCATAGCGACTGCGAGGCGGCGTCGGGATGCGGTGGCGCCCAAGGTGGCGGCCGCTCCGTTTTCGATGCTGCACGCAAATCCTCCGTTGACACGGCTACGCAGGCGGCATGCATCCCAGCCGCCTGTGAGGGGTGCGTGCGGTGTGGATGTTCGCCGCGTCGCGCTTCGGGCTCCGGACGGGGGCCGGACCTCCGACGCACAACTGGCGGACACCGTAGCCAACTCGTGACTCGCTCTTCAACCCGGCCCGCCGAGAAGAGAAGGTACGTCCCCTAATTTCCGTTTCTAAATGTCGGGCATTAGGCATTTCTTGCACATGTCTGATCACTGTGTGTGGTATCAGGGTGGTCCGTCGGCGCGTCGCCTGGCCTGCGCATCTCCGGAGGGTGATGTGCCGACGTGGGCACGGGTCCGGCCGGGTGGGCCCGAGGCGCCGGGCGGTACCTTCTCCGGGAGGAAGGTTGTCGCGGCTGGCGCTCGCGGGGCGGCGGGGGCGCCGGAGCGCAGCGGCACGTGCCTGCAGGCACGATGAGCCAAGCGAGGCGAGCGAATGAGCGAGCGTCAACGAGCGAGTCAGATGGCGCAGTGCGGCCCTGCCTCCTGCCGCGCCGCGGCCGAGCGAGGTGAAGCATGAGTTCCAGGATTCGGGTGGTGGTGGCGAAGCCGGGTCTGGACGGGCACGACCGCGGCGCGAAGGTGGTGGCGCGGGCGCTTCGGGACGCCGGCATGGAGGTGGTCTACACCGGCCTGCACCAGACGCCTGAGCAGATCGTCGAGACCGCGATCCAGGAGGACGCCGACGCGATCGGGCTCTCGGTGCTCTCCGGCGCCCACATGACGCTGTTCCGCAAGGTGCGGGAGTTGCTGCGGGAGCGGGACGCCGAGGACATCGTGGTGTTCGGCGGCGGCATCATCCCCGAGGCCGACATTCCCGAGTTGGCCAGGATCGGTGTGGCGAAGGTGTTCACCCCGGGCGCCACCACCCGGTCCATCGTCGAGTGGGTGCGCGCCAACGTCGGCGAGCCCGTCGCGTCCTGACGTCGCGTCCCTGGAAGTAGGTGGAGGCCGGGCGCACCCCTCACACGCCCGGCCTCTCATGCGCGACACCCCACCGCCACCCCTCGACCGGCGGGACATCGGCCGTACCAAGTCGTCCGTCTCGTGGTGTTTTGCCCCTTCGACGTCGACGACCGTTTCAACGAGGGCGCTGATCAGAAGTAACGGACTGCAGATAAATCCATCACGGTGAGTGTTGGACATGGTGCTGTCGTGGCGCCGAGGGTCATCAGGGGACGTGCGGAAAACGGCACAGCGGTGACCCGCACGCGCCCACTTCGCCGGTGGACCGATAGCCTGCCGCGTTAGATCCGCCAGTCCGGCGGACATCTCATCGAACAACTGGAACGGAACGCGCAGTGGACCTGTACGAGTACCAGGGACGCGAGCTGTTCGATCGGCACGCAGTGCCGGTGCTCGGCGGAGGCGTCGCCACCACACCGGAGGAGGCCCGTGCGCTCGCCGCGAAGCTCGGCGGCCGGGTCGTCGTGAAAGCCCAGGTGAAGACCGGCGGCCGCGGCAAGGCCGGCGGCGTGAAGCTCGCGGAGCACGCCGACGATGCGTTTGCCCACGCCAGCGACATCCTGGGCATGGACATCAAGGGCCACATCGTTCACAAGGTGATGCTGACGGTGACCGCCGACATCGCCGAGGAGTACTACTTCTCCTTCCTGTTGGACCGCGCCAACCGCACGTTCCTGGCCATCGCCAGCGTCGAAGGCGGCATGGACATCGAGCAGGTCGCGGAGCGGACCCCGGAGAAGGTCGCCAAGGTTCCGATCGACGCGAGCGTCGGCGTCGACGAGGCGAAGGCCCGCGAGATCGTCGAGAAGGCGAGCTTCCCGGCAGACATCGCTGACGCGATCGTCGACATCGTGGTGAAGCTCTGGGCCGCGTTCGTGGCCGAGGACGCCACGCTGGTCGAGGTCAACCCGATGGTCAAGACCCCTGAAGGCGCCGCGCTGGCGCTGGACGCCAAGGTCACTCTGGACGGCAACGCCGACTTCCGGCACCCGGGTCACGCCGACTTCGTCGACGTCGCCGCGGAGGATCCGCTGGAGCGCGCCGCCAAGGAGAAGGACCTCAACTACGTCAAGCTGGACGGCGAGGTCGGGATCATCGGCAACGGCGCCGGCCTGGTGATGTCCACCCTGGACGTTGTCGCGTACGCCGGCGAGCGGCACGGCGACGTCAAGCCTGCCAACTTCCTCGACATCGGCGGCGGCGCCTCGGCCGAGGTGATGGCCAACGGCCTGGAGATCATCCTGGGCGACCCGTCCGTCAGGTCCGTCTTCGTCAACGTCTTCGGCGGCATCACCGCCTGCGACGAGGTCGCCAACGGCATTGTGCAGGCGCTGGCGCTGCTCCACGAGAAGGGCGAAGAGGTCACCAAGCCCCTGGTGGTACGCCTCGACGGCAACAACGCCGAACTCGGTCGGCAGATCCTGACCGGCGCCAACCACCCGCTGATCGAGCAGGTGGACACCATGGACGGCGCGGCCGAGCGGGCCGCCGAGCTCGCCGCGGCCGCGAAGTAAGGGGAGCAGCGAAGAATGGCTATCTTCCTCGACCAGGACAGCAAGGTCATCGTCCAGGGCATGACCGGCTCCGAGGGCATGAAGCACACCCGCCGGATGCTCGCGTCCGGGACCAACATCGTCGGCGGCGTGAACCCGCGCAAGGCGGGGCAGAAGGTCACCTTTGACGGCACGGCGGACGGCGCCGCTGTTCCCGTGTTCGGCACGGTCGCCGACGCCATGGCGGCTACCGGGGCCGACGTGTCGGTGCTCTTCGTGCCGCCCGCGTTCGCCAAGGGGGCGGTGGTGGAGGCGATCGACGCGCGGATCGGGCTGGCGATCGTGATCACCGAGGGCATCCCGGTGCACGACACGGCGTACTTCTGGGCGCACGCCGTCGCGACCGGCACTGAGACGCCGGGGGCGCCCCGAACCCCGAGGACCCGCATCGTCGGCCCGAACTGCCCCGGTGTGATCACCCCCGGCCAGTCCAACGCCGGCATCATCCCTGCCGACATCACCAAGCCCGGCGGCATCGGCCTGGTCAGCAAGTCGGGCACGCTGACGTACCAGATGATGTACGAGCTGCGCGACGTCGGCTTCTCCACCTGCGTCGGCATCGGCGGCGACCCGGTGATCGGCACCACCCACATCGACTGCCTGCAGGCGTTCCAGGACGACCCGGACACCGAGGCGATCGTGATGATCGGCGAGATCGGCGGCGACGCCGAGGAGCGGGCAGCCGAGTACATCAAGGCGAACATCACCAAACCGGTGGTCGGGTACGTCGCGGGCTTCACCGCCCCCGAGGGCAAGACGATGGGCCACGCCGGCGCGATCATCTCCGGCTCGGCCGGCACCGCGTCCGCCAAGCAGGAGGCGCTCGAAGCGGTAGGCGTGAAGGTCGGCAAGACACCGAGCGAAACCGCGCAGCGGATGCGAGAGATCATGCGGGGCCGCTGAACCCAGCCGTCGCGATCGCCGTTGGCGGTGATCAAGGGACTGTTGACGCGAAACGCCGGTTGGCCACGCAACCACGCCTTGATCACGCTGGACGGCGGGATGGTGGCCTTGATTGTGGGAGGCGGTGGTGTGTCGGCCCGGTGATCACTCATGGTGTTGAGAGAGTTGCCTTGTGCCATCCGCTGACACGCCTGAGTCACACCCGGACGACGCGCCGGGCGAAGACTTGCGCGCCGA
>WHSM01000313.1 GCA_009380105.1 Micromonosporaceae bacterium | reverse complement strand
TGCGCGCCACCTGGGTGTCGGAGGGCTACCGCGACGCCGAGCAGGAGCGCGCGGCGTTCGACCGGGCGGTCGCGTGGCTGACGGCGTACCTGTCCGAGTTGGATCCGGCCGACGAGCCGCTCGGCGTGGAGCGCACCGTGGCGGCGAAGACCCGCGTGCTGGCGTTCTCCGGCCGGGTCGACCGGCTCGACCGGCGCGGTGATGAAGTGGTGGTGGTCGACTACAAGACCGGCCGGTCCGAGCTGACCGACGACGACGCCCGCGGTTCGCGAGCGCTGGCGCTCTACGCGTACGCGGCTGAACGGACCCTCCGCACCCGGTGCCGCGAGGTACAGCTCCACCACCTGCCGACCGACTCGGTGGCGCGGCATCGTCACACCGACGAGTCGCTCGCCCGCCACCTGCGCCGGGCCGAGGACACTGTCGCGGACATCCGCGCCGCCGAGCGCGCCGTTGCCGACGGCACGGACCCCGACGACGCGTTCCCCACGCTGCCGGGTCGGCAGTGCTCCTGGTGCGACTGGCGGCGAGTGTGTCCCATCGGCGCGGAGGCGCCCGCCAAGGAGCCGTGGTCGGCGCTGCCGGCCGACTAGGAGGTCGCGCAGCGGTCAGGCGGGGATCGCCGTGTCCCCGTCCCCGGCGGCCGCGGCACGGGTGATCGCGTCCTCGTAGATCGGGCCGCGCGTCAGCCGGTCCGGCAGCGTGTCGATAGCCCGGCGCAGCCCGCGCAGGGTGACCGTTGTCGTCACATCGGCAGCGGGCAGTTCGGGCATCCGGTAGATCCGTCGCGCCCACCGCGGCAGCATGCTGAAGCCGAGCCCGCTGACGCCCAGCCACCCGAAGCGCGCCGGCGTCCACCCGAGCCCCCACGGCATCGGGGGCGCCACCAGGAACCGCGCGGTCTCCTTCGCGCCGTCGGTGAGTCGCAGGTCCGGGCGGACGCGTTGGTAGTACGCCTCGACGGCCTCCGCCGAGTCGGGCACGGCAGCCGGATCCAGCCCGACCAGCTCGGCCGCGCGCAACTGCTCGGTGTGGTAGCGGTCCACGTCGGCGTCGGAGAGCGGGCAGCCGGAGCGGCGAGCGGTCGAGACGAACGAGTCCACCTCGGTGACGTGCACCCACAACAGCAGGTCGGGCTCGTCGACCCGGAACTCCTCGCCGGTGTCGGGGTCGCGGGCGCGGAGTCTGCGGTGGATGCCGCGCACCTTGGCGGCGGCGCGGTGGGCGTCCGCCGTGGAGCCGTAGACGACGGCGCCGACGTAGTTGGCGGTGCGGATCAGCCGGCCCCAGGCGTCCTCGCGGTAGTTGGAGTTCTGCACCACGCCCGCGACGACGCGCGGATGCAGGGCCTGCAGGTAGAGCGCCCGCAGCCCGGCCAGCCACAGGATCGGCTCGGCGTGCACCCGCCAGGTGACGCTGTCAGGTCCGAAGAGCCCGATGTCCCGGTCGGTGTCCACTCATTCAGAATGCCATGAACCCGCCGAGCTGCGTGATGGTGGAAAACGCGTCAGAGGCAGGCACCAGGATGAGTGGATGCTGAGAATCGGAACCGTCGTGCTCGGCGTCAACGACCTGCGCCGCGCGATGGACTTCTGGAGCCGGGCGCTGGACTATGTGCCGCGCGAGGAGCCGGACGACGACACGTGGGCCGTCATGACGCCCCGGGAAGGCCACGGCGCGCACCTGGCGTTGGGGCTCAGCGAGACCCTGGTGCAGCGGCATCCCCGAGTTCACCTCGACCTGTACGCCGGCGACGCCGCTGACCAGGCCGCCGAGGTGGAGCGGCTGGTGAGACTGGGCGCCGAGCGGGTCGACTGGGATCTCTACCCGGAGGATCCGGACTTCGTCGTGCTCGCCGACACCGAGGGCAACCGCTTCTGCGTCATCAACACGGCCGGCCACCCCTGACCCGGGCGACTGCTGCGCGACGCGCGCGAACCGCCGATCCGCGCCCGCCTCCTCCTCCGCGACACTGCCGTGCGCACGCGTACAAGACAAAGGACCGGAACCGTCAGACACGCCTGGCGTGTTCCATGAACACGGTCCTACGACCGCAACGGCGGCGACGCGCCGGGCGACGCGCAGCCAGACCTTGATCACCGCGAAGGGCTGGGCTCGCCGGCGGAGCCCGCAGAGCCGGCCGCTGTGAGCGCCGCGCGGCGGCGAGCCGCGTGCCGAGGGTGGTCCGTGACCAGCACGGACACCCGCTCGTCCACCAGCAGCCGGTCGATCGCGCGGTCGCCGTTGACGGTCCAGACGATCGTCCGGAGACCCTCCCTGGCGCACAGGTTCAGCACCCCGGACGCGGCGATCAGATGATGCATCGACACCCAGTCGGCCCCGCTGCGCCGGATCCGCCCCAGCGGACGGATCTCCCCGTACCGCACCCTGGCCCGGCCCCGCCACGGCGCGCGCCGCAGGTCCCGGCCCAGCAGCAACGCCACCGGGGTCGCCGGCCGCGCGTCCTTGATCAGGCGCGCCGACTCCTCCTCCGGGGTGCTGACCAGGAAGCCGCCCACGCCGAGGATGCCGGTCGCCAGATCGAGCACCTGCCGCTCGTAACCGGGCTCCTTGAGGTCCAGGTGGCCGCGCGCGTGGCTGGCGATAACCTCGAGCAGCTCGGAGACCAGCGGCACGCGGCACCCCGCCATCCGGCAGAGCTGCCGGTACGTCAGATCCCGCACCAGCGGCCGCCCTGGAGCCTCGACCCACGCGTCGTGATGGGCCACCAGCACGTCGTCGGCGGTGCGGCGGATGTCCAGTTCGACGTACTCCGCGCTGGTGTCCACACAGGTGACGTACGCCTCCCAGGACGCCAACGGCGCGTCCTCGGCGCCGCCGCGATGCGCGGAGATCTCCGTGCAGTGACCGGCCATCACCCAACTCTGGCATGCCGGCGCCCGAGGGCAGGCGAGGACCGCGCCCCCGGACGCCCGCGGGCAGGCGAGGACCGCGACCTCACGGTGCGCCTTGGAGCGCGGCGCGGCGCTCGACCGCGAACCCCGGCCGGTCGGTGATCAGCACCGCCACGCGCGGGTCGGCGACAAACAGGTCGATCAGCGCCTGTTCGTTGACCGTCCACACCATCGCGCCGATCCCGTGCCGGGCGCAGATCTGCAGCACCGTGCGACGGGCCAGCTTGTGGTGGACAGCCACCCAGTCGGCGCCGCAGGCCCGGATCCGGCGCAGCGGAAACGCCTCGCTCAACCGGGCGCGGATCCGCCGCGCGGTCGACAATTCGGTCAGGTCCCGCCCGAGCGACAGCGCCGCCCGCGCCTGCGGGAACCGCTGCTTGATCCGCGCGACGGACACGTCCTCCAGCGTCGTGGCGACGAAGTTGTCGCGGCCGAGGATCTCCAGCGCCGTCGTGATGATCTCGTCCTCGCCGCCGATGTCCTTCAGATCCAGGTGCCCGATCGCCTTGCCCGCGATCAGCTCCATCACCTCGGTCATCAGCGGCACCGCGTAGCCGGTGAGCCCGCTGAGCTGGGGGTGACTGAGTTGGCTGAGCGGCGTGTGCTGGGGCGACTCGGTGACGTGGTCATCGTGGTAGACGACCCATGCGCCGTCGCCGGTGCGGCGGATGTCGAACTCGACGTACTCCGCGCCAGTGTCCAGGCTGCTCTGGTACGCCTCGAGCGTGGCGGCCGGCGCGATCTCCGAGCCGCCCTGGTGGGCGGAGATGGCGACCGGCGCCCGCGACCCGGCCATGCGCGCCTCACTCCGACTGAACCGCTTCGGTCCGTTCCCGGACCTGCCGCTTCGGTCCGTCCCCGGACCTGAGCCTACTGCGGCGCCGGCGGCAGGGCGATCATCGCCCCGATCGCGACGATCAACGATGCTGCCTGATCGATCAACCGCTGATCGAGTGCCGCGCAACACGCTGGCCCGGCCTGCTTGGCCTGCGCCCTGACCAGCCGGAACACTATGAGCGTGGCAAAAGTGCTCGCTGTGGCGAACCAGAAAGGCGGGGTCGGCAAGACGACCACCGTGGCGTGTCTCGGGGCGGCGTACGCCGAGTTGGGCGAGCGTGTGCTGTTAGTCGACCTCGACCCGCAGGCGTGCCTGACCTTCTCGCTGGGCCTGGAGTCACGGGATCTGGAGTCGACGGCGTACCAGGTGCTGCTCGGCAAGGCCGAGCCGGGCGCGGCGGTGCGCGGCCTCGCCGAAGGGCCGGACCTCCTCCCGGCGGGAATCGAGCTGACCGGCTGCGAGGCCGTGCTGGCGCCGATGTCCGATCGCGAGCACCGGCTCGGCAGCGCTCTGGAGGCGCTGACCGCCGACTACGACCAGATCCTGATCGATTGCCCGCCCGCCCTCGGGCTGCTCACCCTCAACGGGCTGGTCGCGGCTGACTCGCTGCTGGTGCCGGTGCAGGCCGAGCTGTTGGCGTTCCGCGGCGTTGACCAACTTCTGGACACTGTGGAGTACGAAGTGCAGAACGGCCTCAACCCGCGGCTGACGGTGCTCGGAGTCCTGCCCACCCAGTACGACCCGCGCACCCGGCACGCCAAGCAGGTGATCGCCGCGATCAGCGACACGTACGGCTTGGCGGTGCTGGAGCCGGCGATTCCCCGCTCGGTGCGCTTCGCCGAGGCCCCGTCCGCAGGGCGCACGGTGCTCGCCACGGCACGCCGCAGTCGGGGCGCCGAGGCGTACCGTGAGCTGGCGCGGCGGCTGCTCGCGGGGTGAAATGGGCGAGCCGGTCGGCTCACGACGCCGAACCACCCCTGGGAGGGCTTATGTTCGAGGAGATTCTGGGCCTGCCGGCCCATCCGCTGATCGTGCATGCGGCCGTCGTGCTGGTGCCGCTGTTGGTCGCGGTCGCGATCGCGTACGCCCTGATTCCGCCGCTGCGCGGCCGGCTCGACTGGGCGGTCGTGGTGCTGGCGGTCGCCGCCCCGGCCGCCGTGTGGGCGGCGCGGCAGAGCGGCGAGGCGTTCCAGCTGCGGCTGGCGCAGCGGGACATGATGCCGCCGGAGCTGGCCGCCGACGTGGCCGCGCACGAGGAGCTGTCCGAGGTGCTGTGGTGGCTGGCCCTCGCGCTCGGCGTCGCGGCGGTGGCGCTCGTGGCGGCGGACCGTCTGCTTCCGCGGCGGCCCGGTGGCGCCGAGCCGCGCGGCGCCGAGTCGGGCAGCGCTGGGTCCGGCAGTCCTGGGTCGGAGGCTCCGCGTGGCGGCGGGCTGCGGCTCGTCGTCACGGTCGTGCTGACGCTCGCGATCGTCGGCCTGTCCGGGGCGGCCGGGTGGTACGTCTACCGCACGGGTCACACCGGGTCCACGATGGTGTGGGAGGGGTCGTAGGCGGGCGCGTTACCGTACGGCGTGCTGTTTCGCGCGTGGGAGACGGACGCGGCAGCCGATGAGCCTGCCCGGGTCGACGGCGCCACGCTCGCCGCCGACGCCGGCCTCGGCGGCGTCGCCCAGCTCGCCGACCAGTGGGT
>WHSM01000094.1 GCA_009380105.1 Micromonosporaceae bacterium | reverse complement strand
GGGCGTCTCCGGGCGAGTGCGACGAGGACGTCGAGGAAGCGTTTGCCGTGCTTGGCGGCGGTGGACAGGTAGCTGCGGATGGCGCAGAACTGTTGGGCTCCGGCGAGGGTGCGTAGACAGCCGGACACCTTTTGTCGCAGCTTGATCATCCGGATGTCCCGTTCGCTGCCGTTGTTGTCGGGCGGTATTCGCCAGTCGGTGGTGAAGCGGAGGTAGTCGTCTTGCCGGTCGAGCAGCCTGCGGGCGAGCGCGTTGTGCCTTCTCATCATCGGATCCGTGCGGGCGGCGGTCTGGGTGAGCCCGATCTGCGCGGCGGAGCGGTAGCGGCGGATCTGCTCGGCCAGGGCGTCGGCGTCGACGGCATCGGCTCCGGCGGCGATGGTCTCGGCCACGAGGCGTTGCATGGCGACGAGCGCTTCGCCGACCTGGTCGGCCCAGCGCCACTCGGCCTCGGGTGAGGCGGACTCGGCGACACTGGCCAGCTCGCGCAGGACGTAGGCGCAGCACAGTTGGTGCTCGGCGTCGGCGTAGCTGTCGTACGGGGCCCAAGCGTCGTGCACCGCGACCCCGGAGAACCGGCCGAGCACACCGGCGGCGTCGATGCCCTCACGACCACGCTTGGCGTGGCAGGTGATCAGCGTGTGCTTCTCGGTGCGGGCGCAATGCACCCAGTGCAGCCTGCCGGCCACGCGCAGCCCGGTCTCGTCGAACCCGGCCACCGCGGCCTCGGCGATGCGGTCACCGACGAGGGCCAGGAACCCGTCGAGCCCATCAGCCGCGCGGCGGGTCATGCTCGCCACGGCGCCCTCAGACACCGCAGTGCCGAACAACTCCGCCAGGGCGGCCGCGGTGCGCTTCTTGGACAGGAACTGCCCCACGTAGAGGTAGAGAATGATCGCGGTGACCCGCGGCCCGTACTGCACCGGCGCGTTCACCCCCTCCGGCGCCGTGCCGCACGTCGTTGCCCCGCACGCGCAGCGCCGCGCTATGAGCTGGTGCTCGCTCACCCGCACCGTCATCGGCGGCAGGTCGAACACCTGCCGCCGCTCCATCCCCACCTCGGGCGCGTCCGCCAGACCCGCGCCGCAGCCAGCGCACGGGCCAGGCTCGTGCCGCTTGCGCTCGGCCGGGTCGGCGACCAGGTCAAGGGTCGAGCCCGGATGCCCGGGCTGCCCACCCGGCCTGCGCCCGCTCTTGCGCCGCAGCGACCTCGGCGCCGGCTTAACGAACGGCGAGTCCGACGACGGCGGCCGGGAGGAATTGGTCGAGTCCATGCCCAACCGGCGATGCAACTCGCCAACCTCGCCACGCAGCTCCTCGTTTTCCGCGCGAAGCTCCTCAATCACCCGCGCCTGGGACACAACCAGGGCGGCAAGCTCCTCATACGACGGATGCCCATCCCCAGCCCGCACCACATGATCATCCCACGTAGACGATCACGCCCTCCATGCGACCTGACCAGTTACCCCTCGACAAAGCGATCCGCGCCCGGCAGAGCCTGGGCTCGTCGCGCTTAACTCCCGAGGTCCGAAGAATGGCGTACCGTCTGAGGTTGTAACTCTAATTTCGATTCCTGATCCGATCGTTCAGCAGCGCCAGTCATTGAGCCTTGCTGACCGCGAAACTTATCCCGACTTGGTCATCTTGGTGCGTGGGAACGTTGTCGGGCGCGGCCGCTTCGGTAGAGCTCACGGCGAGCACCTCCTCGCTGATGATTCGTTGGTGCTCGCGGACCGCGTCGGCAGTTTCGGGGTCGGCCTGCCACCAAAGGTTGATTCGATCGGTGATGTGCAGGCCGGTGTCCTTGCGTGCCTGCTGGATGAGCCGCACGACGTCGCGAGCAATACCGGCGGACTTCAGGTCCGGAGTAATTTCAAGGTCGAGTGCGACGGTGACGGTGCCCTCCGCGGCGACGAACCAGCCGGTGCGGGGAGTCTCTGTCACCTCGACTTCTTCAGGTCCGAGGACGATCTCCTCGTCGCCGACCATGACCGTCACTTGCCCGGCGGCGCGTAGCGCGGCAGCGGTTTCGGCTGGGGCCGCTGCACGTACGGCTTGGGCGACTTGTTGGGTGCGTGATCCGAATCGCTGCCCGATAGTGCGGAACTGCGGCCGGATGGTGAAGTCGACCACGGCGGCGGCTTCGCTGAGCGCGTCCAGCTTCGCCACGTTGAGTTCGTCGGCGATCTCCGCACGCAGCTCGTCGGGCATGGAGTCCCAGCCTGGTGCTGCGATCAGGGCGCGTGAGAGTGGCTGGCGGACCTTCATGCCCGAGCCGGCGCGTGCGGCGCGTCCGGCCTCAACGATGCGGCGTGCCAGCGCCATGTGCCGGGACAGGTTCGTGTCGACGAGTTCGCGTCGTGCTGCCGGCCAGGCTGCGAGGTGGACCGAGTCGGGCGCTTCGGAGCCGGTGGGAACGACGAGGGCGCGCCAGACTCGGTCGGTGATAAACGGCACGATTGGCGCGAGCAGGCGCGTCACGGTCTCCAGACACTCGTGGAGGGTGGCCAGAGCCGCCGGGTCTCCGCGCCAGAAGCGACGGCGGGATCGGCGCACGTACCAGTTCGACAGGTCGTCGATGAACTGGGCGAGGTGGCGTGCGGCTTGTTGGACGTTGAACGCTTCCATCGCCTCGTCCACCTTGATGACGAGCGCGGCCAGCTCGGAGCGCAGCCAACGGTCGAGGATCGACTGGTCGATTGGCTGTGCGGTGGTCGGGTCAGGTGTCCAGTTGGCCGCGCGGCCGTAGAGGGTCTGGAAGGCGGCGGTGTTCCAGTAGGTGAGCAGCACCTTGCGGACGACTTCATCGAGAGCCTCGTGGCCGACGCGGCGGTCGTTCCACGGTGATCCAGAGGCGAGCATGAACCATCGGACGGCGTCAGCACCGTGCTGGTCCATCAAACCGACCGGCTCCAGCACGTTACCGAGGTGCTTGCTCATCTTCCGGCCCTCAGCGTCGAGGAGCAGTCCGACGCACGCCACGTTCTCGTAGGCGGAGCGGCCGAACACCAGGGTGCCCACCGCCATCAGGGTGTAGAACCAGCCGCGGGTCTGGTCGATGGCCTCGCAGATGAACTGCGCGGGGTAGCTCTTGTGGAACTCCTCCTCATTGCGATAGGGCGCGCCGAGCTGGGCGAACGGCATCGCTCCGGAGTCGAACCATACGTCGATGACCTCATCGACCCGGCGAGCGGTCTCGCCGCAGGTCGGGCAGGCGAAGGTGACCTCGTCGACGAACGGGCGGTGTGGGTCCAGGTCGCTCAGGTCGCGACCGGTGTACTTGCTCAGCTCGGCAAGCGAGCCGACACATACGGTGTGTTCGTCGGGGCAGCGCCAGATGGGCAGCGGGGTGCCCCAGTAGCGGCTGCGGGACAGCGCCCAGTCGACGTTGTTGGTCAGCCAGTCTCCGTACCGGCCGTGCTTGATCCCGGCGGGGTGCCAGTTGGTCTTCTCGTTCTCGGCGACCAGGTCGTCCTTGATCGCGGTGGTGCGGATGTACCAGGACGGCATCGCGTAGTACAGCAGCGCCTGGTGGCAGCGCCAGCAATGCGGGTAGGCGTGGTTGTACGGCTGGTGGCGGTAGAGCAAGCCCCTGTCGCGCAGGTCGGCCACCAAGGTCTCATCGGCGTCCTTGAACAGCCGGCCGCCCACTAGTGGAACCGCGTCGTCGAAGCGGCCCTGCCGGTTGACCGGATTGACCACGGGCAGACCGTAGCGGCGGCAGACAGCGAGGTCGTCTGCGCCGAATGCAGGGGCGAGGTGCACCAGTCCGGTGCCGTCGTCGGTGGTGACGAAGTCGGCCACGACCACGTAGTGAGCGTCGGGCACGTCGATCAGCTCGAACGGGCGGGCGTAGCCAATCCGTTCTAGTTCATGACCGTCGCGTCGCTCCACGGGCTCCCAGCCCTCGCCGAGCACGGCCTCCAGAAGTGGCTCAGCGACCACCACGCCGCGTTCGTGGTCGGGGTGCTGGGCGAGGACGTATGTCACGTCGGGGTGGACCGCCACGGCGGTGTTGCTCACCAGGGTCCACGGTGTCGTGGTCCACACGAGTAGATCTGCCTTGCCGGCCCACTCGCCGGTGGTCACCGGGAACCGCACGTATGCCGAGGGGCTGACGATGTCGGTATAGACGCCCGGCTGCCCCAGCTCGTGGCTGGATAGCGCGGTCTGGCACCGGGGGCAGTACGGCGCGACGCGGTGGTCCTGCACCAGCAGGCCACGTTCGTGGATCTGCTTGAGCGCCCACCACAAGCTCTCGATATAGGCCGGCTCCATGGTCTTGTACGCGTTCGCGAAGTCGACCCAGTAGCCCATGCGTTCGCTCATGCGTTCCCAGGCACCGACGTAGGCGAGGACGGACTCGCGGCAGCGGGCGTTGAACTCGGCGATGCCGAACCGCTCGATGTCCTGCTTGCTCTCCAGGCCGAGGGCCTTCTCGACCTCCAGCTCGACCGGCAACCCGTGGCAGTCCCACCCGGCCCGTCGCGGGACGTGGAATCCCTTCATGGTCTTGAGCCGGGGGAACGCGTCCTTGAACGCACGAGCCTCGACGTGGTGGATACCGGGCATGCCGTTGGCCGTCGGCGGTCCCTCGTAGAAGTTCCACTGCGGGCCATCGGCGGTCTGTGCCAGGCTGCGCCCGAACGGGTCTGTGTCACGCCAGATGTCGAGCATCTCCCGGTCGAGAGCGGGGAGATCCACACCGGTCTCCAGCGGCTCGTACATGCAAGATCCTCCGATGGCGTGTTCGGGTAATGGCGCAGCGAGGATGTTACATTCGCTCACTTCCCGCTTGCCGTGTAGTTACCCATCATGACGGTCCGTAGGGGCGGGAGCGCTCCGAGGGTCGCCGTCGTCTCGAACGCCAATGACACACCGCCGTCGCTGGCGTGCTTGGCGTGGAACGCGGTGATCGCCCTCAGCAGCGCCTGTCGTCGGCGGGGCTGCGACTCGCCCGGCGCGTACCCCGAGGAGAGGGCGAACTGGCATAGCCGGGTGCGGTCGTACCGGTGCCGCTCCGTACGACGAAACCGGGCACTCGGGCGCAGGAAGGCGGGCACCATCAGGTTCTCGATATCCCAGGGTTCGGGTCCCAGACGCGGTCCCATATGACGCTGCCACAGACGGTCCCATTCGTACGTAGCGCAGTCGATGACCATGCGGTGGTTCCACATCAGCAGAATCCGCCCAGTCGGGCGCAGCACCCGCCGGAACTCCCGTGCCGCTCTTCGGTGGTCGAACCACTCGAAGCAGGACGCGGCGACCAGCAGGTCGACCGAGCTGTCTGGCAGCCCGGTCGACTCTGCTGAGCCGTCGACAATCTCGACCCCTGTGCCGGACAGCCGCTCAGCCGCCATCGCTCGCATGCCGGCGTCCGGCTCAACTCCGACCACGTGTTCGGCGATGCTCAAGAACGGTGCCGTGGAGAGTCCGGTGCCGCACCCAATGTCGGCGACGACGCCAAGGCCGCCCTCCGGCCGACGATCGGCCACGAACTTGTGGATGTCTGGCGCGTACGGCGGGCGGGAACGCTGATAGAACCCGGCGCGGTCGACACCGGCGAGGCCGGCTGGCACCGTTACCGCCGGGACCCGGTACGCCCGAACGCCGCCATGTAGATCGGGCCGAGATCGAGGTCCTCGACACCGAGCAGCTCACAGAAGGCAGCGTCATCGATGGCGGGTGTCTGGAACGCACTCACCCCAAGCCCGGTAGCGACGGTCAGCGCGGTCTGCATGAAGGCCCCGCACTCGACGAACGCGAACCGGTAGGCGCGGCCGATGCGGTACTTCCACATGAACTGCTTCCAGTCGGCGCACACCACCAGCAGCATCGGCGCCCCGTCCGCGTAGTCCTGCCGCCACAACAGCTCCGACCATGCCGAGATCTCGGCCGACTTCCGGTAGACCAACCGCTTGCCGATTGGGTCGTACTGGTACGCGGCGAAATCGCGGCGCACCTCCGCGGGAGCGCCCTCCCCCGCAAACAGCGCGAACGCCACGAACGGCGCCCCCCGACTGTATGTCTGTGTGGCGTGGTACTCCGGGGCGTCCGCCGGCCAGCGCGGCGCGAAGGTCCAGTCCAGGATCGTGGCGACATCGGCCAGGTCCAGCGTGGCGTTCCGGAAGTTGCGGCCGGTACGCCGCCGCGCCTGGGCGGAGTCGAACTGCTCGGTGAGCGGCTTGACCGGAGGCAGCTGCACCGTCTCGCCGGAAGGAACCGGGTAACGCGGTGGCGGCGGCGTCTCAGGCTGCACGTTGCGGTCCACGAAGTACCGCGTCATGACCTTCGGGTTGCCGGAGTAGTCGTGCACCCAGATGGAGTCACGCGTGGCCATGTGCAGGTCGAGAGCATCGGCCCAGGCCACGTCGAGCCACCGATCCTCGGCCGCGGTCAGGTCGTCCGGCTCGGTTCGGTACAGGCCGTAGTCACGCAGACCGGCCACCAACTCCTCCGCGTCCGCGGCCTCCATGTCCAGAACGCCCGCAAGTCGCTTGACCTCGTGGTCACTTGGCGCCTCGGCCGGGGCGGTCGCCAGCGCGGAGGCGAGAGCGGCCGATTCGGTGACAAACGACTCCCGGCGGCAACCCTCACCCCACGCGATTTCGAAGGTGGACGGGTCGTCGTGGTGTGGCCGTACGCAGACGTTCTTGGCCAGGTACAGAGTGTCTTGCGACATCAGCGAACTCCTCCGTGTCCGAGGCCGAGCGCGTACACCGGGCCTTCCGTGCAGTCGTCGTCGAGCGCGAGGATCTCCCGGATCACACTGTCGTGAATCGACGGGCAGTGATAGACTTGAATGCCGTGCCGGACCATCGCCAGGTAGATGGCCTGCACCGCGTGGCCCGCTTCCAGCAGCAGCATCCGGTACGAACGGGCGTAGCGATACTTCCAGCTATGGCGCAGCCAGCGGCACGTCAGAACCAGCACGGCGCTCGCGCTACGAATCCCACCCTTGCCGAAGCAGGCCGTGTCGATCTCGGCCGCGTCCCCGTGACCGGGCACGGCGAACAGGTCGCCCTCGACGGGGTCGAAGCGGTACACGCCGACCGGCACGTCATCGATGCCCTTGGACACGAGGTACAGCTCGAACGGATGCCGTGCTCCGCCTGACGGGAAGCTGCGTAGTTGGTGCTCGCCGAGCATTCCTCCCACGGTGCGCTGCGCCCCGAACCCCTGCCGGAGCGGCGATAGAAGTTCCTGCCCTCGCACGGGCTGCCCTTCAAAACGGTTAATAGGCTCCGCGACACTGAGCACCTCATCGAGCGTCACGTCCGAGCCGTCAGCGGCACCGAGCGTCAGCTGCTGCCCGGCCGCCGGTACGTACGCAAGCGGCTGCTCGCCTGCCGACTCGGTGTCCTCCACCATGGCGCCGAAGTAGTCTGCGTACGTGATCCCGTCGACCTCGTCCGGGACGAATCGGAGGCCGTAGGTCGCCAGATGGAAATCGGCGGCGTCACGCCAGCCGAGCTGTCCCCAACGTGTGATCTGCTCGCGCTGACGGTTGTCGGTGGCCGTCTCCGTTAGGACGCCCACCGAGACCATGTTGTCGACCAGGTCGCGGGCGTCAGACGCATCAAGCCCGGCACAGTCTCGCAGGCTCTCCACCAAGGTGGACAGGTCGGCCGCCTTGCTGCAACCGAGTAGCCACTCGATCAAGGGCTGGGCAGCGTCCCCATCCAGCGCGAGATGCGCCCGGTCGTCGCCGCTCCCAGTTCGTAGCGTGGCGCGGCCCTCGCTGTCGAGTCGTGAGATCTTCACCAGGGGGGATAGGGCGTATTCGGTCATTGGAAGAAACCCTTCGGCGTGAGCGGCGCGGGGGCACGGCCTCGCGCCCCCGCGCCGGACTTGTCAGTTGTTCGCCTGGATGAAGACGGGGCTGGACTGGCCGGTTCGGACGATGTTGATCGCCCCTCGGCGGCTGTTGGCGCTCCACTTGAACTCGGTGCGCCTGGCCGAGTCTGTCGAGGGCGCGACGCGCGCCTCGGTGCTCTTCTGCTCCGACATGTGTGTGCTCACCTCCTCTCTGGACTTCGTGTGACGACGGCGTCGCTCATCGTGAACGAGCGCCGGAGGCATGTCAATTGATCTATGTGTGCCACTGTGGACTGGAATCACCGGATGGTGGATGCCCGTCCCTTTTTGCCTCATGCGCGGTCCCACCACGGCGTGACGCCTGGGGACGGAGGCCATCGGGCCGACGACTGATCAGCCGTGCTAGCCGCCTTGCGCCGGGGAATTGGAGTCGGCCGCCTGGTCGGCTCTGCGCTTGCGTACGACGGCACCACCGGCCCAGCGGGTTGCGTCTTCGGAACGGCAAGCCCCAGGTACGGCGGCGAACACAACCACGGGCCAGGCTGCCGGTACGTATCCAGGTGACGCCAACACGTCACGCACAGCTCATCGGGAACGATCAGGCTGCCGCAGGTCGCGCAAGGCACGGGATCCTGGGCTCTGGTCTCGACAAGCAACATCGGCACGGGCATGGTCACGAGCCGACTCCGTTCCGGCTGGACACCCGACCGCTGTCGGCTTCATGTCGCCAGCACGGCTCCACGCCCTCGACGTCTACGACCACCCGAACGAAAGCTGTGCGCAGCATCGCGCGTCGGTTTCCCGGATTGCATTGCTGCCACCGGCGCATCTCGCTCGCGGAGACCGACAACTTCCCACTCAGTCGCCACGGCTGCGGCGCGGCTTGATCCGAGGCCACGCGGCGACCCACTCCGTGCAGTGCGGTGTAGGCGCGGACCAGCGCCTTGAGCAGCAGATCCTGCTCCAGTTCCACGGCAGCGATGTCTGACTGCGAACAGGCGTACCCGCATGAGTACGCGCGGGTGCCATCCACATCGGACACTGGGAGCATCTGGCGCTGACACTTGCCACACCAGAGGAGTCCGTCGAGGAGAAACCCGGCGTCCTGGACCTCTGGGTACGACGTACTTCGGTTCACAACTGCCCCTTGGATCTCGTGTCTGCCCGCTGGTCGAGTGCTAACGAGCGCGTCGGCTTGAGACCTGCGGGCCGCCGCGGTTCGGGAGGTCCTGGCGACGGCCCGCAGGAGCACTAGACGAGGACATGCCGTCACGCAGGGTTGACCATGCGGTAGCCGCCCCCAGTCGGCAATCACGGCGTCACGCACATTTGCGACTGCATGTCCCAGCGCCCGCGCACCGGGCGATTTGGAATTGCGAAGCGCGCAAAATCCGCGCACATCGCCGCAACACAGCGCTTTCAAACCGTGTACAGGCTGTGGCAACCTCTGCCCCGAGGGAGTGATGACCGTGACGGATCACGACAACCCGCACCCGCCCCGGTGCGCCCGACTGCTGCGGCAGCAGGCCCCACAGCAGGGCTGGACCACGCACCATCTCGTCGAAGAGATCCACCAGCACTGCGGTCACAGCCGCCTCAGGTCGTACCGGCTGGCGCACGGCTGGACGCTCGACACGACCGCGCGGGAGATCACGTCCTCCATCGGTTTGGACCAGACCCTGAGTCCCTCGCGGATCTGCCGGTGGGAGCTCGGGCAGGACCGACCGTCGGCCAACTACCTCGACGCTCTGTGCCGCGTGTACCGGACGAGTCCCGTTGATCTGGGATTCGGCCAGGACTACGGCGGCGCCGACACAGCCCAAGAGCCCTCGGCCACGACCCGCGCGCCGCACGCAACTCACCCAGCTCCATCGCAGGAGGAGGACATGCGCCGTCGAGACGTACTCACCTCAACACTCCTGGCCGCCGGCAGCCTCGTGAGCCTAGGCATCGTCGACCACGCCTCGAAGCTTCGTCAGGCGATGGACGAAACGCTGGCTGGGTCGTCGCTGTCCGACGCCACAATCGCGCACAAGGAGACGGTCGCGGCCCAGTACGGCCGGATCTACAAGACTCAGCCGGTGCAAATGTTCCTGTCCAACATCCTGGCCGACTTCAACGAAGTGCAAGGGCTGGCCAACCGTCGGCTGCCGTCCGGCCAGCGTCATGACCTTTGCGCCGTCATCGCCCACATGGCGGGCCTGGTGAGCATGACGATGGTCAACGTCGGCGAGTACCGCGAAGCCCGAGAGTGGGTTCACACAGCGCGGCTGGCAGCCGACGAAGCTGGGGCTCCGACTCTGCGCGCCTGGGTCGCCACCCGGGCCGCCGTCGCACATCTGCACTTCGGGGATCCGGACGCCGCAGCCACCACCTCGCACGAGGCGGAGTTGTTGACCAGGCACCAGCCTTCGAACGTCACCGCGATGGCGTGGGCTATCGCGGCTCGCGCGGCTGGGCTCAATCGTGAGCCACAAGCAGCGCGGCAAGCGTTGCGTCGCGCGGAGGATCTCTTCGGCACCGGAGATCCGGCGGACAACAGCGCATACGTCTTCAAGGCCGCCCAGCTGCACTTCTACGCATCGCACGCGCTCACCAGCATCGGCGAGACCCGAGCCGCGTGGGACGCCCAGGACGCCGCCCTGGCCGCGTTTGGACCCGACGAGATGCTCGACCCGACACTCGTCCACCTGGACCGTGCACTGTGCATCCTCCAGGACGGCGACACCGTCGGCGGAACGGACTACGCCTCCAAGGTGCTGTTCGACCTCCCCACCGAATACCGACCTGCGATCGTGTTACGGCGTGCCACCGCTATCGCTGAGGCCGTACCCCCGCGTCAGCGGACACTGCCGGCGGTTCGCCGCTTCCATGACGTCCTGGCCCTGGGGGCGGGCGCCTCACCCGGCCACGCCCCGCCCCGCGTGGTCCACTGATCCCATGGAGCCCGAACAGGAGTTCGTCATCCGCGACTACAAGCCGACCGATCACGAAGCGGTCGTCGCGTTGAACCGGTACGGACTGGCCGCGGCAGGTGTGCCCGAGGACGCTGATATCTACAGCGGCGACCTCGATGGCGCCGGCGAGGGGTACCTCGGCGGTCGATCGGTGATGCTTGTCGGCGAGGTCAAGGGCGACATCGTGGCCATGGGCGGACTCCGCGAGATAGGCGACACGGACTGTGAAGTCCTCCGCATGCGCGTTCGCCCTGAGCACCAAGGCCGAGGACTCGGGCGAGCCATCTTGGAAGCGCTGGAGGCTCGCGCCCGCCGACTCGGTTACACGCGCGCCGTACTGGTTACAGGCCCGGATCAGCATCCAGCGATCGATCTTTACTCAGCCTCGGGATACGAGCAGGTCGAGGTTGAGCAGTACGGCGGCCTGATAGGCGTACGGATGGCCAAGCAACTGAGTTAGCGCACGCGACGCGGCGCTTGCAGCGCGCGTCGACTGGACGACATGCAGAGCGAGGGAGCGGACTTGGACCCGACAGGCACCCGATGTTCGGACGTGTACCTCCTGACCCTGCACGAGCCCTACTCGTCGACGAGGCATCCCGTGCCGATCAACGCCACGATCGTGCATGCGGCGACTTTGTTGCATCCGGCGTTGCCACAGCCAGACGGCGGGATGATCTACCGGTGCCTGACCGAGTTCCCAGGCCGAACTCTCGGTTGCGTCGTACCGCTGTCGACGTTGACGTTCAAGCTGGACGGCGGCCAACTCTGGCCACACATCGGTGACTGGGAACGGGTTGTCGCACGTCGCATCGCCGTGTCGCGCAAAGGCGCATGCGATGCTGTGCCACTCGGCTTGCCGGGTGGCACAGCCGCGCTACTCACCAACGGCCCTCACACCCAGATCACCGTGTTCCAGCAGGACGGGACCGCACATCTGTTGGGAGGCCGCGATCGGCAGCAGCGTCTCGAGGAACTCGCCGCAAGCGTCCACGACTTCGCGGTGCGAGCCGGGTTCTGGCCGGGCAACGACCTGGTCGCTCCTCCCAGCCCCCCGGCACGGGTGCCCTACCAGCCGTTCAGGTACCCATGAGCCGGACAACCAGCGACGAATCGAGGCACCCCGTGTATGCGCACTGGGAGGTCGTCCCCACGAGATGGAAAGACAATGATCTATACGGCCACATCAATAACGCGGTCCACTACTCGTTGATGGACACCGTGATCAACTCATGGCTGATCCGCGAAGGTGGGCTCGACATCCACAATGGCGAGGTCATCGGCCTGTGCGTGGCATCCCGCTGCGAGTTCAAGGCGTCGGCCGCCTTCCCCGAGCCAATCCACGTGGGCCTTCGCGTTGGCCGCCTTGGGCGATCAAGCGTCCAGTACGAGGTCGGACTGTGCCGCGAGGATCGGGCAGCGCTGCTCGCCGCGGGGGACTTCACCCACGTCTTTGTCGACCGCGAAACGCGGTGCCCTACTCCGATTGCCGGGGACCTCCGGCTAGCGCTGACACGGCTGGCAAT
>WHSM01000261.1 GCA_009380105.1 Micromonosporaceae bacterium | reverse complement strand
CGGCACTCCGATCCTGCCGCCGGGCGAGGCCGCGATCCTGGCGTTCGGCGCGATCCGGGAGCAGCCCTGGGTGCACAAGGGCAAGGTGAAGCCGCGCCAGGTGACCACGCTCGCGCTGTCGTTCGACCACCGGATCGTCGACGGCGAGCTGGGGTCGCGCTTCCTGGCCGACGTGGGCCGGTTCCTGTCCGACCCGGAGGCGGCGCTGCTCGCCTGGAGCTAGCGCGAGTCCGTCTTCACCAAGATCCGCGGCATGGGGACGTGAGGCACACGCTCGACCGCGTCGTGCGCAGCTGAACGCCCCATGCCGCGGATCAAGGATCCTCACTGCAACCCCTTCGCGCGGCCGGCGCGCCTCGGCGCTGTCGGCGCCAGTGATGCGAGAGGCTGCGGGCGTGACCTCGACCGTGAGCTCAACCGCGGACGTCTCCGCGGCGGTGGCCCGAGCGGCGGGATTTCCCCGGTTGCGCTACATGGGGTCCAAACACCGACTGCTGCCGGCACTCGCCGAGGTCTTCGCCGAGATCGGCGGCCGCACCGCGCTGGACGCGTTCTCCGGCAGCGGCGTCGTGTCGTACCTCCTGAAAATTCTTGGGTACGAGGTGACGGCGAACGATTTTCTGCACTTCCCCGGAGTGATCGCGGACGCCGCGGCGGTGAACCACGCCGAGCGGCTCGATGACACGGTGATCGAGGCGATCTGCGGCCCGCCAGCCGACGGCCGTGACTTCATCCAGCGCACCTTCGACGGGCTCTACTTCACCGCCGCCGACCGGGCGTTCCTGGACTCGGCGTGGTCTCACATCGACCTGCTCGCCGGCCATCAGCGCTCGCTGGCGATCTCGGCGCTGGTGCTCGCGGCCGCGCGACGCCAGCCGCGCGGCGTCTTCACGTTCACGGATCAGCGGTACGACGACGGGCGCCGCGACCTGAGCCTGTCGCTGCGCGAGCACTTCGCGGAGCGGGCCGCCGAGTACAACAGCGTGGTGTTCGACAGCGGCCGGCCGTGCGCGGCGCGCACCGGGGACGTGTTCGAGTTGCCGCGCGGGCCGGGCGGCGCCGACCCGTTCGATCTGGTGTATCTGGATCCGCCGTACGCTCCGCCGAAGGATGACAACTGCTACGTGAAGCGGTACCACTTCCTGGAAGGGTTGTCCGTCTACTGGCGCGGTCAGACGATCATGCAGAACACGCGTACCAAGAAGTTGGTCAAGAAGCACACGCCGTTTTCGTACAAACGGACCGTGGCCGACGCCCTGCACCGGCTGTTCCGGCGCTTCGCGGACTCGGCGCTGGTGCTGTCGTACTCCTCCAACGCCGTGCCGGACGCCGGGACGATCGAGGCGCTCCTGCGTGAGGTCAAGCGCGACGTCGAGGTGCGGCTGATCGACCATCGGTACTCGTTCGGCACGCACGCCGCGGCCCGCCGCCGCACGGTCACGGAATACCTGTTCGTCGCCCGCTGAGGCGGTGGGCTCAGGGCTCGCCACTTGGTCTCATGCCGGCCGGGCACTATGAGACGGGGTGACGTCTGACTGCGGTGGCCTGTGTCACGTAGGTGGATAGCGTATTTTGCCGAATAATCAAAGGTACGTGGGCCACCTCACCGAAGAATCACTGGCAATGCACGCCCCGCTGCGGTCTAATTGAGACAACGGCGACGAGGTCCCGACAGACCACCCAGCCAGACCCACCGGTCACCAGCCACGGAGTCGAGGCGAAGACAATGAGCAACCTCCTGAAGAAGTACCGCCACCACCGCCACAGCGTCCGGCAGACCCGCGAGCTCGAGCGCGCGATCGCGCTGGCGCCCTCGCGCAGCGTCCGCGACGAGCTGCTCGTGGCCTCGCAGCGCCTGTCCCGCCTCTGAGTGGACGGCCCGAAAGGCCACAGAGACGTACCTGCCTCCCCAGACCGACGACCCGGCCGGCTACCGCCGCCGGGTCGTCGGCATTTCCGTCGCCAGGATGCGACCCATGAGGCGTTCATCAAGCTGGAGCAGCCCTCAGGCCCTGACCCTTGGAGGTCGACACAAGGGTGCACCGGGTGACCGCGCAGTCCGCATAGCTCGCCTTCTTCGCCTACGCTGCGCAATCGACCCCAGCGGCGCCGCGAGTACGCCAATATTGGTGCCCTGGGGACAGAGGGCCGTGTCAGAGGCCGGTACGGTGGTCACCTGCCGTTGAGAATGGCATGCCAACGGCGGCCTGGCATCGTCGCCAACGGCCGGCACCGGTGGAGGAGGCGCAATGACGTCTGAGGGAAGCTTCCCGAGGGATAAGCAGCCCGACGAAGCAACCCAGCAGGTCAACCTCGGCAGCGACGCGGAGAGCGCGCGCCAAGGCCAGCCTGCTGATCCGCCGGAGTCGGCGTCGCAGCCCTCCCGCGGCGGCGACACCGACGGCTTCGAACTGCCGAACTTCAGCCAGTCCTCCGAGCCGGGCGCATCCGACGCTCCGGCTTCTGGCGACGCTGCGGCTTCTGGCGGAGGCGGCTGGGGTGAGCCGGCCGAGCGGTCTGAGCCGACATCGCCGGACAGCACGCCCGAATCGACGCGGCCCGAGTCGATGTCCGGCGGTGACGCTGACGCCGCGGCCGAGCAGGGCGACGAGTCGTCCGAGCAGCGGCTTGGTCCGTTCCCGCCGTCCGGTCCGATTCCTCCCCCTGATACGCCTCCGCTGGGCTCACCACCCGCTCCCGGTCCGCCGGCGCCTCCGTCCCAGTCTCGGACCGCCGGCTTCTCCAGCGTCGGATCACCGGCCGCCGCGCCGAGCAGCCCCGCGGCGCCAGGCAGTCCCGCGGCGTACGGCAGCCCTGCCGCTCCGGTATCACCGGTGGTCCCTCCGGGAAGCCCCGCTTACGGCGCCCCGGGCGCGGCCGGCGCGACGCCGCCTGGCAGCCCGGCCGGTCCTCCGCCAGGGCAGCCGCCGGCCTACCCAGGCGGCCCGCAACAGGGGGCGCCGCAGTATCCAGGCCAGGCTCCCATGCCGCCCGGTTCCCCATGGCAGGGTCAGCAGGGCGCGCCGTACCAGCAGCAGCCAGCGCCCCAGCAGCCGGCCCCACCGCAGCAGCCGTACCCGCAGCAGCCGGGGTATCCGGCTGGCCAACAGCCGGCTCAGCCATACGGACAGCCCGGCGCGCCGCAGCAGCCGCCCTACCAGGCACCGCCGCCGCCCGGGCATCCGGGAGCCCCGGCGTATGGCCAGCACGGGCAGCAGCAGTCGTCTCCCGGACAGCCGGGCCAGCCTCCCTACCAGGGCCAGCCTCCGGGTCAGCCAGGCGGTGACGAGGCCACCTCGGTGATGTGGGGTCAGGCGCCACAGGGTCAGCACCCTCACGGCCAGCCGCCACAGCAGCAGCAGCCGTACGGGCAGCCGCGGCAGTACGGCCAGCCGCCAGCGGCCCAGCAGCCCGGCGCGCCACAGCCTGGCGGGCCAGGGCAGCAGCAGCCGGCCGGGCCGCCGCAGCAGCCCGCCGGCCCGCCGCAGCAGCCCGCCGGCCCGCCACCGGGCGGTGGCGAGGCTCCCACCTCGATGTTCGGCGCGGCCCCTGGCCCCCCGACGTACGGCGCGCCTTCCGAGGCCCCGAGTTCCGGCGGGCCGGCGACCGGCTCCCCGACCTCGGGTGCTCCCGCTTCCGGGGCGCCTGGTGGCGGCGGACCGGCCGAAGGTGGGCACGGCGTCGACTCCGTCACTCCCGCCAGCGGCTCGCCGATCGCGGCCGGCCTGGCCAGTCAGCAGCCGCCGGGCGGTGGCGCGCCAGGGTCCTCGTACGCCGGCCCAGAGGCGAGCGGTGACGTCTCCACGGACGCGACGAGCCGACTCCCCGCGTTCGGCCCCACCCCTAGCGCCGAGGCTGGTGGCTGGGCGACTCAGAGCAGCTGGCAGGGCCCTGGCGGCCAGGCCGCGGGAACCGCCCCCGGCCATGCCCCGGGCGGGCCTTCCGGCCCACACAGCGGCGAGATGCCGCAGTACCCACACAGCGGCGAGATGCCGCAGTACGGCTACCCCGGGGGTCCTGGGGCGCCTGGTGTGCCCGGAGCTCCCGGTGGTCCCGCAGGCCCCGGCAAGTCCGGCGGCGGCAAGGGCGTGTTCATCCTGATCGCGGCGATCCTGCTGGTCCTGCTGCTCGTGCTCGGCGTCGGCGCCTGGTGGTACGTCAACTCCGACAGGGGATTCGCGGTCGGGGACTGCATCGAGGAGGGCAGCGGCAAGAAGATCGCCTGCGATAAGGGAGCGTTCGAGATCACCAAGAAGGTGAAGAACGTCAAGGACTGCCCGGACCCGCAGGCGCCCAGCGCCACTGACCCGAACACCAAAGAGATCTTCTGCCTGAAGAAGGTGAAGTAGGCCCGCCACCCGATCAGTGGAAGTGGAGGGCGGACACGCCGGGGTCAGGTCAGTGGGCAACACGCAGCGCAACGACGACAATGATCACGTGACGGGCACACGACCGCTAGGGCAGCCGGCGCCGCATCAGGACTGGGACGACAGGCGCGAGGACGAGCCGCCGGAGCAACAGGCGGCGCCGCGAGGGCCGAGGGTCCGCGCCCCGGAGCTGCGTGGCCGCGGCTGGCTGAACACGGGCGGCGAGCCGGTCACGCTCCAGGGCCTGCGCGGCAAGATCGTGCTCCTGGACTTCTGGACCTTCTGCTGCGTCAACTGCCTGCATGTGCTCGACGAGCTGCGCCCGCTCGAAGCGAAGTACGCCGACGTGCTCGTCGTGATCGGCGTGCACTCCCCGAAGTTCGAGCATGAGCGCGACCCCGAGGCGCTCGCCGCCGCTGTCGAGCGGTACGGCGTGCGCCACCCGGTCCTGGACGACCCGGAGCTGCGTACCTGGCAGCTGTACGCGACCCGGGCCTGGCCGACCCTCTCGGTGATCGACCCCGAGGGTTACGTGGTCGCCACGATGGCCGGCGAAGGGCATGCCGAGGGGTTGTGTCGCCTGCTCGCCGAGTTGGCGGCCGAGCACGAGGCGAAGGGCACGCTCCGGCGTGGCGACGGGCCGTATGTGCCGCCGGAGCGGAGCGACACTGTGCTCCGCTTCCCCGGGAAGGTGTCGTCGGGGCCGGGCCGCACGCTGCTGGTGTCCGACACCGCGCGCCACAGCCTGGTGGAGCTGGCCTGCAACGGCGAGACGGTGCTGCGCCGGATCGGCTCCGGTGAGCGTGGGCGAGCCGACGGCGACGTCGCGACGGCCCGGTTCAACGAGCCGCAGGGGCTGTGCGTGCTGCCGGCCCGGGTGGCGGAGCGGGCGGGCTACGACGTGGTCGTCGCCGACACCGTGAACCACCTGCTCCGCGGCGTGCGGCTCGCCAACGGCGACGTGGTCACGGTGTGCGGCACGGGTCGGCAGTGGCGCTCGACGGTCGACTTCGACCCGCACGACGCCCGTTCCGTCGACTTGTCCTCGCCGTGGGACGTGGTCTGGTATCCGGCGGCCGACGACGGCTCAGGGCTGGTGATCGTCGCGATGGCCGGCATCCATCAGCTGTGGTGGTTCGACCCGGTGAAGCGCACCACCGGCGGGTACGCCGGCACGACCGTCGAGGGTCTGCACGACGGTCCGGCCCCTGAGGCGTTTCTGGCGCAGCCGTCCGGGCTGGCGGTGAGCCCTGACGGGGCTCGGCTGTGGATCGCGGACGCGGAGACCTCCGCGATCCGCTACGTCGAGGACGATGTCGTGCACACAGTGGTCGGCGCGGGGTTGTTCGACTTCGGGCACCGCGACGGCCCGGCCGCGGAGGCGCTGCTGCAGCATCCGCTCGGAGTGGGCGCGCTGCCGGACGGCTCGGTGGCGATCGCGGACACGTACAACGGGGCGATCAGGCGGTACGACCCGCAGTCCGGCGAGGTCACCACTCTCGCGACGGATCTGGCGGAGCCGAGCGACGTGGTGTTCGTGGGCGGCAGCGTCGTCGTGGTGGAGTCCGCGGCGCACCGGTTGATCCGTCCAGTGGCTCCCGGAGCGGCCCGGCGCCTGGCTGGTGCGAAGCACACCACCGAACGGCCGGCGAGCGAGCTGGCGCCCGGCGAGGTGACGCTGGAGGTGGTGTTCACGCCTCCGTCAGGGCAGAAGGTGGACGACACGTACGGCGCCCCGGTGCGTCTGGAGGTCTCGGCGAGCCCGCCGGAGCTGCTCGTCGCGGGCGGCGGGGTGACGCGCGAGCTGACCCGCGGGCTCGTGCTGGCGGACGGGATAGCTGGCGGAGTGCTGGAGGTGGTCGCGCAGGTGGCGACATGCGACGCCGCGGGCGACAACGCCGCCTGTCACCTGATCCGGCAGGACTGGGGCGTGCCGCTGCGACTCGCCGCGGACGGGCCGCGGCGGCTGGAACTGGTGCTCTACGGAGAGTCGCGCGGCTGGGCCGCCTCGCTCGACCAAGATCGACAGGACCCGCCCTAGGCGTCCG
>WHSM01000270.1 GCA_009380105.1 Micromonosporaceae bacterium | reverse complement strand
GCCGTGGTGTACGACGTCGGCATCCGCTCCGAGCCGGAAGGCCGCACGGGCTTCGCGCACCTCTTCGAGCACCTGATGTTCCAGGGCTCGGAGAACCTGGAGAAGCTGGCGCACTTCCGGTACGTGCAGTCCTCCGGTGGCACCTTCAACGGCTCCACGCACCTGGACTACACGGACTACTACGAGATGCTTCCGTCGAACGCCCTGGAGCGGGCGCTGTTCCTGGAAGCCGACCGGATGCGCGCTCCCAGGATCACCGAGGAGAACCTGCTCAACCAGATCGAGGTGGTCAAGCAGGAGATCCGGGTCAACGTGCTCAACCGCCCGTACGGCGGGTTCCCCTGGCTGAAGCTGCCTCCGGTGATGTTCGACACGTTCCCGAACGCCCACGACGGGTACGGCTCGTTCGAGGACCTGGAGTCGGCGACCGTCGAGAACGCGGCCGACTTCTTCTCGACGTACTACGCGGCGAGCAACGCGGTGCTGGCGATCGCCGGGGATCTGGACGTGGCCGAGGCGACCCGCCTCGTGGAGCGTCACTTCGGCGACATCGAGGCCCGGCCCGCGCCGCCGCGTCCCAGCTTCGGCGAGCCGGACCCGACCGCCGAACGCCGGTCCGAGTACACCGACTCGTACGCCCCGCTGCCCGCCGTGGCGTCCTGCTGGCGGGTGCCGGACCCGATCGGCGACCTGAAGGCGTACCTGCCATATGTGGTGCTCGCCGAGGTGCTCACCGACGGCGACGCGTCCCGGTTGCAGCAGCGGCTGGTGCTGGAGGACCGCAGCGCCACCAGCGTCGGCGGCTACATCGGCTTCATGGGCGAGCCGTTCGAGGTGCGGGACCCCACCGCGTTGCTGCTGCAGGCGCACCTGCCGCCGGACGGCGACGTGGACAAGGTGCTGCTGGCCGTGGACGAGGAGCTGGATCGCCTCGGCTCCGAGGGCCTGGACGTCGGCGAGTTGGAGCGGGTCGCCGCGCGGATCGGCACCCACCTGCTGCGCGACGTGGACTCGGTGCTCGGCCGCACCCTGCAGATGGCGGTGGTGGAGCAGCAGCGGGGCGGGAACGGGCCCGGCGCGAACCTGGTCAACGACCTGCCCAAGCTGATCGGCGAAGTGTCAGCGGACGAGGTGGTGGCGGCTGCCGCCGCGCTCAAGCCGCAGCGACGCGCCTCGGTCGAGGTCATCCCGGGAGGAAAGCAGTGAGCATCAGGACAGTGCCGGACCTGGGTCCGGCGACGCAGCTCCGCCTGCCCGAGTCCGCCGAGCGCACACTGGCCAACGGCCTGACCGTGATCGCGGTGAGCCGCCCGTCGGTGCCGCTGGTGGAGGCGCGTCTGCGGGCGCCGTTCGCCGACACACATCTGGCGCGCTCCTCGGTGCTGGCGCAGACGCTGCTGTCGGGCACCGAGGGCAAGTCGACAGTGGACATCGCGATCGAGCTGCAGAAGATCGGCGGCGGGCTCAACGCCAGCAACGACCCGGACCGGCTGCTGGTCTCCGGCAACGCGTTGGCCCCGGAGTTGCCGAGGCTGCTGGAGCTGCTCGGCGAGGTGCTCACCGGAGCGTCGTACCCGGAGAAAGAGGTCGAGACCGAGCGGGAGCGGCTGGCGGACCGGATCCGGGTGGCGCTCACGCAGCCGTCTCACCTCGCGCGGGTGGCGCTGCTCAAGCGGATGTACGGCGATCACCCGTATGCCGTGCAGACGCCGGAGGCCGACGAGGTGCTCGACGTGCGCTCCGACGGCCTGCGCGAGCTGCACGCCGAGCGGGTGCACCCGAACGGCGCCACGTTGGTGCTGGTGGGCGAGTTCGGGCCGGAGCAGGCGCTCGACGCGGCCGAGCAGCAGCTCTCGGGTTGGAACGGCGCCGGCGGCCCCGTGGAGCTGCCACCGGTTCCCGCGCTGGAGCCGGGACCGTTGCGGCTTCTGCACCGGGAAGGCTCCGTGCAGTCGTCACTGCGGCTGGCGTTCGCCGCGGTGCCGCGCACCCACCCGGACCACGCCGCGCTGCAGTTGGCGAACCTGGTCTTCGGCGGCTACTTCTCGTCCCGCTGGGTGGAGAACATCCGCGAGGACAAGGGCTACACGTACTCGCCGCACTCGGTGGTGGAGCACTCGGCGGCCGGCTCGGCGCTGGTGCTCTCGGCGGACGTGTCCACGGAGGTGACCGCTCCCTCGGTCCTGGAGACATGGTACGAGCTGGGCCGCATCGCCAGCCTCCCGGTCTCCGAGGACGAGCTGGAGCAGGCCAGACAGTACGCGCTCGGCACGCTGCAGCTGGCCCTGGCGACCCAGTCCGGGGTGGCGGGCCTGGCGAGCAGCCTCGCTGGTTTCGGGCTGCGGCTGGAGTGGCTGGCCGAGCACAGGCGGCGACTCGCCGAGGCGACCCGGGCCGACGTGTACGCGGCAGCCAGCCGTTACCTGGCCCCGGCGCGCGGCATCACAGTGGTGGTGGGCGACGCCGAGCAGGTCGAGCAGCCGTTGGGCGTCCTCACCACGGTCGAGCGCGCCTGAGCCGTCCGTGATCAGGGCGCGGTTCCTGGCGGTGTCGCGCCCCGATCATGACGGCCGCTTCTCCGCGGTGTCCTGCTTCTCCAGCGCGGCCGTGGTCTTGCGCCACATCCTGCGGATCGGGCGGTCCGCGATGCGGGGGAAGAACCGCTTGAGTCGCAGGGCGGCGCGCGCCTCCGGGTGCGTGATCACGCGGAACCGGCCGGTCCGCACGGCGTCGAAGACCTGGTCGGCCACCTGCTCGGCCGTGACCTTGGAGCCTTCGATCCAGCGGCTGGCGAGCTTGGCGAGCACCGGGTCCGGGCTGCGCATCGAGCCGCCGATGTTGGTCTTCACGAACGACGGGCACACCGCGGTGGCGCGCACGCCGTAGGGCTCCAGCTCGTACCGGAGGGTCTCGGACAGCGACACCACGCCGGCTTTGGCGACGTTGTACGACACCATCCCGGGCAGGTTCATCAGGCCGGCCATCGACGCGACGTTCACGATGTGCCCGGAGCGCTGCTGTTTGAACATGGGCACGAAGGTGCGGCAGCCGCGCACGACGCCTTTGAGGTTGATGTCGAGCATCCAGTCCCAGTCGGCCATGTCGATCCGCTCGATGCGGCCGGATCCGGAGACGCCGGCGTTGTTGACGAGGACGTCGAGCCCATCCCATTCCCGCTCGCACCAGTCGCGCAACGCGGCCCAGTCCGCGTCGGAGCGCACGTCGCAACGGTGGAACGCGCCGCCGATCTCCTTGGCGGCCGCCTGGCCGGCGGCCTCGTCGAGATCGGCGACCAACACCCGCCAGCCGTCCCGGGCGAACCGCCGCGCCATCGCCAGACCGAGTCCGCCCGCGCCGCCGGTGATCAGGATGCGTCTGCCCATCGCCGCATGTTACCGGCCAGTCACATCCGTGTCGCCCATCGGGGCTAGAGGCGGGCGGAGAGCACCGGGCGCCCCTGCTTGTCGAGGATCCGCAGCTGGGCCGTCTCGTCCACGGCCACCGGCAGCTCGGCGCCCCAGGCGCGCAACCCTCCCAGATAGGGCCCGCTGGCGAGTTGGTGACGCTCGCCGTCCAGGGTGACCAGCTGGACCTCGTACCAGCCTTTGGGCAGCGGCTCGTCCAGGGCGCACACCAGCCAGGTCGGCTCGCCCTCGTACGCGAACACCGACCCGCGCTGCGCGCCGTCCGGGTTCCGCAGCGGGTACGCCGCGAAGTACTTCCCGTCCGCGGTGGCGAGAGTCTGGCGCACCTGATCCGCCAGCTCCCGGTCCGGCTGCCCAGCCTGCCAGACCGCGCCGCCGGAGAGCGCGGCGACCAGCGCGATCACCGCCGCGAGCTGCAGCGCCCGGCGCAGCTTGCCGCGATTCCGGGGCGCCGCCCCGGGGGAGTCGAGCCTGGCCAGCACCGCGGACTCGAAGCCGCTGGGCGGCTCTGCCCGCGGCGCCAGCGACAGCAGATCGTCCGCCACTCCCGACAGCTCCGCGAGGTACGCCCGGCACCCCGCGCACCGGACGATGTGCTCCAGCACCCGCGCTCGCTCTTCCACCGGCGCGACCCCCAGCGCCACCTCGGGCGCGAGTTCCCGCGCCTGCGCGCACCGCGGGTCAGTCATCGTGCACCTCGAGGGCGGAGCGCAGCTTCAGCAACGCGGAGCGGATTCGGGTCTTGACGGTGCCCAGCGGCACGTCGTCCAGCTCGCTGATCTCCCGGGCGGTGAGCCCGTGGAACATGGCGAGCAGCAGGCACCGCCGTTGCTCGGCCGGCAGCTCCGCGACGGCGCTGCGGAGCCGGGCGAGCTCGCGTTCGGTGGTCACGTCCTCGCTGGGATCCGGCTCGCTGGCCGTCAGGTTGAGCGAGTTGAACACGACCGGATCCATCGGCAGCGGGCGTCGCACCCGTGCGGCGTCGATGGCGAGGTTGCGGGTGATGGTGAGCAGCCAGGTGGCCACGGTGCCGCGGCGCGGGTCGAATGTCGCCGCGTGCCGCCAAGCCCGCACAAAGGCGTCCTGCGCCACCTCGTTTGCCGCCTCCCGGTCTCCGAGAATCGTGTAGGCCAGGCCGAACACCCGGCCCTGGAACCTCCGGATGAAGGCCGCGCCGGTGTCCGGTTCAGCGGAGGCCAGGCCGGCCAGCAGCGACTCCTCGGAGAGACCCACACAAGTAGTACGCACCAAGAGCACCCGCGGATTCCCCGATTCCCGAACTTGGGGCGTCCAGCGGCCTCCGACACGCCGATCGGGTCGGTGTGTCGGACGTCCCGCAACGCCCCAAGTGCGGGAAAGGCGCCGCGGCTACCAGCCGACGTCCTCGCAGCACGCGGCCCCGGCGTCGGCGGGCTCGATCTGCAGCGTGGCGTGGTCGATGCCGTACTCGCCCTGGAGGGCCGAGCGAGCGGCGGTCAGCACTTCGCGGTTCGTCGTGCCGGGCGCCACAGTGAGGTGCGCGGAGGCGACTTCCATCCCGGACGTGAGGGTCCAGACGTGCAGGTCGTGCACCTCGACCACGCCCCGCACGGCGAGCAACTCGCCCTCGATCGCGGTCACGTCGAGGTGTTTCGGGGCTGCCTGCACCAGGATCCGCACCGCTGCCCCGGCCAACCGCCAGGTGCGGGGGAGGATCGACAGGCCCACCGCCACGGCGACGAGCGGGTCGGCGTACTGCCATCCGGTGAGCCAGATGACCGCGGCCGCCACGATCACCCCGACGGAGCCGAGCAGGTCGGCAAGCACCTCCAGATACGCGCCGCGGACGTTCAGGCTCTCCTTGGCGCCGCCCCGGAGCAGGCCGAACGCCACGAGGTTGGCCGCGAGGCCGGCCACGGCGACGGCGAGCATCGGGCCGGCCAGCACTTCGGGCGGGTCGCCGATGCGTTGCGCCGCCTCGTAGAGGACGTATCCGGCGACGGCGAAGAGCAGGACCGCGTTCGCGAGCGCGGCGAGGACCTCCAGGCGGTAGAGCCCGAACGTGCGCTGGGTGGCGCCGCCGCGGCGGCTTGACGCCGAGGCCGCCTGGATCGCGGCGAGCGCCATGCCGATGCCGAGCACGTCGGTGAACATGTGGCCGGCGTCGGAGAGCAGTGCGAGCGAGCCGGTCCACAGCGCCGCGGCGGCCTCCACGGCCATGAACACCGTGAGCAGCAGCAGGGCAGCGAACAGGCGGTGCTTGTGCCGCTCCCCGGCCCGGCCGGGGCGCACCCCGTGGTCGTGTCCAGCACCCACTGCCTCACCTTGCCCCGAACGTCTGACGGTGTGTTCCTTTACAATTGCATGCGCACATTACTATGTATGCACGTTTTCGTTGCTGGCAGGCGACGCCATTGTGCCGAATCCGCCGTCGTCGTTTGAACCGGCGCGGCTGGGGGGAACAGTCCAGTCCATGGGCAACTTCTATGGATCATCGCCGTCATCCTCGTCGTCGGGGGCATCGTGACCATCTTCCGGGGCAGTCTGCTCTACGGCATTCTGCTGATCGTGCTGGGCCTGCTGGTCGGTCCCGGCGGAGTGAGCATCTTCACCTAAGGCACCCTGCGCTGGCCTTCCTCAGCGGCCGCCGAGGAAGGCCAGCGCAATCTCCGGCACATACGTGACGAGCAGAAGCGCGGCCAGCAGCACGGCGGCGCTGGGCATGGCGGCCCTCGCCACCTGCAGCACGCTCATCTTCGACAGCCCGCTGGCGACAAAGAGGTTCAGCCCCAGCGGAGGCGTGATCATGCCGATCTCGAGGTTCATCACCATGATGATCCCGAGATGGATCGGGTGGACGCCGAGCTCCAGGGCGATCGGCAGGATGATCGGCGCGAGGATGATGATCGCGCTGGAG
>WHSM01000453.1 GCA_009380105.1 Micromonosporaceae bacterium | reverse complement strand
ATCGCCTGCGCGCTCCTCGTTGATCACTACTGTGCGATGGCGAGAGCCAACGTAGCGGCGTCGCGGGATCTAGGGAAGCATTCGCCCGATCGAGTTGGGATTAGCCACCAGATTAGGCGACTTTCGCGTCATGGGGACGTGTCTCGGCCGTCTCAGATGCGGCCGGACGAGACGGGCCCAGGCGCCGCCGTGCCTTGAGCCCGGAGTCCGGCGCGCTTGTGGGTCGACATGTCCAGCCTGGCGGCGCAATGACGCGACGCCGTGTGAATGGAGGTCTTGTGGCGGAGCGATGGCAGAACCCGGCAGCGTCGCCGCTCGCTTCCCGTTGGGACCTGAAAGACATGGTCTGGCTCGCCGACCATCGCACGCTGAGCCGGCGCTGGCGCGCCACGTCGCTGGCGGCGGGCTGGACGCGGCCGGACGACTGGTGGGCGCCGGAGGTGGAGTCCGTGGCGCGGGCGGTGCTGGCCGACATGCGGCGCGCCGACTCGGTCCGGGACAGCGTGGCGGCCGCCGCGAGACTCGGCCGGGCCCGCGCGGAGGCGGGCGTCGGAATGCCCGAGGCGCTGGACGACCTGTACGCGCTCTACCGGCTGCTCCCCGACGGCCGGCCCCACGCGGACGTGCTCCGCGGTCTCGCGGAGGCGTGGGCCGAGGTGGCGCTGAGGTCGTGCCGGGCGATCACCTGTGAGGATCCGCTGTCCGGTCTGGCGTCGGCGGCGTACCTGCGGACCCGGCTCGCCGAGGTCTACCGGGAGGCCGAGCGCGCCGGCCGCGCCGCGTTGGAGACCCACACGCTGCTCGTCGTGCGCTGCCACCCTGGCCCGGCTGAGCGCGCAGACGCCCAGCCGGACGGCGAGGGCTCGCAGGCGCGGTGGGACTGGATGCTGCACCGACTGACTCTCGGCGAGGCGCTGCGCGCCGTCTTCTCGGGGGGCGAGACGTTCGCGGCGCTGTCCCGCGGCGTCACTCTCGGCCTGGTGGCGCGGGACGAGGCGCTGCCGCGCATGCTGCGTGGTCTGACACATCAATTGCGACAGGTGGTGGCCGCCGAGCCTGTCCGGGTATGGGTGGAAGGTCTGCCGCCGGGATTGCCGGACGCGTACGAATTGCTGGTCGATCTGCGACGTTAGGGATTTCCCGCGCGACCATTCCGCCCACCCGCTCGTTGGTGGGCTAGGGACAGGGCGTTGGCGGGACGAGGGGGCCCGCCAACCCCTTTCTCTGCCCCATTCCCGGTCGGCATCGCCGGTCCTCGGAGGACAGCCCGTCACGCGGCCTGGTCGAGGTCCCGCAGCACCTCCTGGCGCACCGCCTCGGGCTCGGCCCCGAGCCGCGTGAGCACCTCCAGCGCCACGCTGCCCTTCACGCGGAACAACGCCAGCAGGATGTGCTGCACCCCGATGTGGCGGTCCTTGCGATGGATCGCCTCGCGCAGGGCAACCTCGAGCACCTGCTTGGCACGGGGCGTGAACGGGATGTGGCCGACTGGCTCGACGCAGCGCCGCCGCCAGGGCAGCCAACCGCGCCGGATGCGCAGCGGCTTGTCGAGGGCGCCGGGGCCGAAGCTCGCCTCGACGCGCCGCCGCACCTCATTGAGATCGATCCCCAGAGCCCGCAGCGCGTCCGCGTCGGTGGGCCCGAGTACTTGCGGCGAGCCGAGCGTGTCCTGGGTCTGGCTGCGGAATCCGTCAGGAGTGATGCCTAGCCGCGTGAGCGCGGCCACTCCGGGGGCATCCCGCTGAGACAGCACACCGAGGAAGAGGTGCTCGGCTCCGATGTGGTCGTGGCGGAGCTCGCGGGCCTCGACCTGCGCCCGGATGAGCACCTCTCGGGCCTGGCGCGTGAATCGTTCGAACATGCTCATCTCCGCCCGTGCTTCTTGTGCGCCGCCTGCTTGCTGACGCCGAGCGCTTCGCCGATCTGCTCCCAGGACCAGCCCAGCGCGCGGGCGTTGTCCACCTGCAGGGACTCCAGGCGCTCGACGAGCTTGCGCAGCGCCGCCACGGCCCGCAGCCCCACCGTGGGGTCCTGGCTGGTCGCGTCGTTGGCCGCGTCAACTGCCTGACTCATAGGGTCAACTTAGATTGACGCAGGCAAGGTTGTCAACCCAAGTTGACACCTGGGTGGAACCGTTGTGCGGTCCGTGGTGTAACACCATGAGAGGACCGTCGACACCGCCGGAACGGAGCCGACATCACCGAGCCCGACGACGCCGAGATCGTGGCCCGGGTGCGCGCGGGAGACTCCGACGCGTACGCGGAGCTGGTGCGCCGCCATGCCCACGCCGCGCACCGCACAGCCGTGTTCCTTGGCGCCGGCGCCGACGCGGAGGACATCGTGCAGGAGTCTCTGGTCAAGGCGTACCGGGCGCTCGGCGGGTTTCGGAAAGGTGCGTCGTTCCGGCCGTGGCTGCTGCGGATCGTCGCGAACGAGACCCGCAACCTGCACCGGTCCGCACGCCGCCGCGTGGCCCGGGAGATCGCCTCACAAGACCTTTTCCTTGGTACGGACGAAGCCGCCGACCCGGCGACGTCGGCGCTCACGGCGGAGCGGCGGTCGGAGCTGCTCGCCGCGTTGGCGCGGCTCTCGGAGCCGTACCGCCGGGTCATCGCCTGCCGCTACCTGCTGGACCTCGACGAGACCGAAACCGCGACGGTGCTGGGTTGGCCGCGGGGCACGGTGAAATCAAGGCTGCACCGCGGCCTGCGCCGACTCCACAGGCGTCTGGAAGCAGCGGCGCCGGCCGCCTCGGAGCTGTCCGTGGGGGAGGTGAGCCATGGCGAGCGGTAGCCCGGAGCGGAGCGGGAGCCCGGAGCGGAGCGGGAGCGGGCGGCGGCCGGAGAGCAGGCTCGCCGAGGAGTTGCGCGAGCTGAGCCGGGACCTGTGTGACCTGGGTCGGGACCTGCGCGTGCCGCCGCTCGGCGACGGGTTCGCCGACGCGGTGATGGCCCGGGTCGCCGAGGAGCCGACGCCCGCGCCACGGGGCGCCTGGGCCACGGCGCTCGGCGGGTTCGCGGAGTGGGCGCGGCAGCGGTGGCGGCTGCTCGTCGCCTCGCTGCTGGGCGGGCTGCTGGTGCTCTCGCTCAGCGCGCCGGTGCGGGCGACGGTGGCGCAGTGGTTCGGCTTCGGCGGCGTGGTGGTCGGCCCAGCGCAGGGCCCGGCGCCGTCGTCCGCGCCGCCACCACCGCTCGCTCAGGGCGATCTGACGCTGGCCGAGGCGGAGCGGCTGGTCGAGTTCGAGCCGCTGCTGCCGAAGGAGCTCGGCCCGCCGGACGGCGTCGAGGTCT
>WHSM01000624.1 GCA_009380105.1 Micromonosporaceae bacterium | reverse complement strand
GGCTGCAAGGTCGACTGCCCGACCGGCGTGGACATGGCGACGTACAAGGCGGAGTTCCTGTCGCACTACTACGACGGGCGGCTGCGACCTCGCGCCGCGTACGCGCTGGGTCTGCTGCCGTGGGCGTCCCGGCTGGCCACGCGGATGCCGAGGCTCGCCAACGCGGTCGCGGGCAGCCGTCTCGTGCGCCGCCTGGCCGGCGTCACAGTGGACCGACCGGCGCCCCGGTTCGCCGCGAGATCGCTGCGCCGGCGGCTCCCGGCAATGCCGGCCCAGGGCGATGTCCTGCTCTGGCCGGACACGTTCACCGACGCCTTCGCCCCCGAGGCGGGCGTCGCCGCCCGCGCCGTGCTGGAGGCGGCCGGGCAGCGGGTGTCGCTGCCGGACCGGTGGGCGTGCTGCGGCCGCACCCTCTACGACTTCGGGATGCTCGACCGGGCATGCGCGACCCTGCAGAAGACGCTGGACGTGCTGGCCCCGCAGATCGCGGCCGGCATCCCGGTGGTCGTGCCGGAGCCGAGCTGCCTGGCGGTGTTCCGCGACGAGCTGCCGGATCTGCTCGCCGACGACCCGCGCGCTGCCGCGCTGGCCGGCCTGGCGCGCAGCCTGCCGGAGCACCTGGTCGCGATCGGCGCCGACATCCCGCCGCACCCGGAAGGCGGACAGACAGCCGTGGTGCAGCCGCATTGCCATCAGCGCGCGATCCACGCGGTCGCGCCGGACCGGCAGGTGCTGGAGGCGATGGGTTTCCACGTGACGGTGCTGGACGCGGGCTGCTGCGGCCTCGCCGGCTCGTTCGGCTATCGCGCCGAGCACGCCGCGATCTCGAAAGAGATCGCCGAGCAGGGGGTGCTCCCGGCGCTCGCCGCCGCTCCCGAGGACGCCGTGGTGGTCGCGGACGGGTTCAGCTGCGCCACCCAGATCCAGCAGCTCGGCGGCCGGAGGACCAGGCATCTGGCGGAGTTGCTCGCCGAAGCGTTTCGGACAGCCGGGTCCGTAGGGACATAAAACCTCTTAGTGTGGGTACGGGTTCCGCGCACATCTCACGCTGGAGGCCGCGATGTCCGAAGACCCCCGCGACCCTGACCGGCCGGACAAACTCAAGCCCACCGAGGTGATGCCGGAGCTGGAGCAGCGGCCGCGCCGGTCCGGCTGGTGGCTCGCCGGAGTGACTGTGGCGGTGCTGCTGGTGCTCGCCGCGGTCGCCCAGGTGCTCGGCATGCTGCCGACCTGGAAGAACCCGTTCGGGGAGCGGGAGGTCGACCGCAGCCAGCCGGTGGTGCTGGAGCGGATCCAGGACCTGAGCCGCTACCACGCGGCGACCGGCGAGTTCCAGGTGATCGTCGACCTGGAGCAGGACGCGCCGTTCATCCCGTCGTCGATCCTCGGCGGGCGCACGCTGTTCGTGGCGGCCGGCACAGTCGACGCGTACGTGGACTTCTCGGGTGTGAGCAAAGGCGCGATCACGGTCTCCGAGAAGGAGAAGTCCGCGACGGTGCGGCTGCCGCACGCGGAGTTGGAGCGGGTCAACCT
>WHSM01000499.1 GCA_009380105.1 Micromonosporaceae bacterium | reverse complement strand
GTGGCTGAGCTTCGACACCATGATCAGGACTCGGCCGCGCGTGGCGGCGTCGTACATCTGCCATTGCATCCCGTACGCCGCCCCGATCGGCGCGAAACCGACCTGCAGCGCCTCCAGCGTCGCCTCGGGGTGTGCCACGCCGAACCGCACCCGCATGAAGAACCGGCCGGTGTCCGGGTCGCTGAACTGCTGGCTGTCGGTGATGTTGCACTCGCGGTCGGCGAGGAAGCCGGCCACGGCGCGCACGATTCCCACCCGGTCCGGGCATGACAGGGTGAGCACACAATCTCGCACGCCGAGAAGTCTAGGCCGGCCGCCATGAGCTAGAGCCGCTGTGCCGGCCAGTCCAACAGCCTCGCGCCGAGCACCGCCGCCTGGAGCGTGAACCGCTGGGTGGCCTCGGTCGGGGCGTATCCGGTGAGCGCCTTGACCCGGTCCAGCCGGTAGCTGACCGCCCGGGTGCTGATCCGCAGCCGGCGCGCGGCCGCCGTCAGATTGCCCTGGCAGTCGAAGAACGCCTCCAGGGTCTCCAGCGGCGGCTCCGCACCCGAGCGCGCCTCGGTCAGCGGCCCCAGCACCGTGCCGACCAGGTCGGTGATCGCCTCCCGGTCGCGCAGCAGCACCGGGAACACCAGCAGATCGGCTGCGTGCAGCACCGGCGTGGCGAACCCGAGCCGGTCCGCCAGACGCAGCGTGTCGCGCGCCTCCTGGTACGAGGTCACCACGCCCGCCGGTCCGGAGTGCGGCCGTCCGACCCCGATCTGCCAGCCGCCCCCGCCGAGCGTGGCGAGCAGGTGGTGCGCCAGCTCGCCCGCCGTCCCACGCAGCCCGCTGGAGGTCACACACACCAACAGATCCCGGTGTACGGCGACGAGCACGTTCGCCGCCGACGCGTCGCTGCGGCACCCCGCCGCGGGCGTCGGCCAGGAACCGCAGCAGTTCCCGGGCCCGCTCCCGGCCCGGGAAGGACAGCTCGCCCGGCAGATACCCGATCCTGCGGTGCGCCGCGACGCTGTCTCGGCGCGGGTGCAGCCCGAGCACCTCGGCGCGACCGCGACTGGGCCGGATGAAGTCCAGCAGCAGGCGGATGGTGGTGGTCTTCCCGGCCCCGTTCGGCCCGAGGAACCCGAACACCTCGCCCGACTGCACCGACAGGTCCAGTCCCTCGACGCCCCGTCGCCCGCCGTAGAACTTGGTGAGGTCTTCGGTGCGTACGGCAATGTTCTCGCTCATGCCTGTGAGCCTCTGCCGCGGCGGGTCGGCCGTCCAGGGCAGGTCCCGGACAATCCGCGACCCGGTTGGCTTCCGAGACCCGGAAGCGATGTCGACATCTCCGACCTGGGTAGGTGTCACGCGACCCGGCCGCTCAGTAGCGTCGTCAGGCATGAGAGCCGGTTCGGGGTGTCCGAACAGGCTCTCTGACCGATGAGGAGGCAGGGGCGCATGAGCGATTGGACGACGGCGGACATGCCGCGGCAGGACGGTGTGATCGCGGCCGTGACCGGCGCGAACAGCGGCATCGGCTTCGTCGCGGCGCGCGAGCTGGCCCGCGCCGGCGCGACCACGGTGCTCGCGGTCCGGAACCTGGACAAGGGCTCAGAGGCCGCCGAGAAGATCCGGGCCGACGTGCCGGACGCCGACGTGACCGTACGCCGCCTCGACCTCGCCGACCTCTCCTCCGTGCGCGGCTTCGCCGACGAACTGGCCGCCTCCCACGACGGGCTGGACCTGCTGGTGAACAACGCCGGCGTGATGGCGATCCCCCAGCGCAGCACCGCCGACGGCTTCGAGATGCAGCTCGGCACGAACCACCTGGGGCACTTCGCGCTCACCGGGCTGCTGCTCGGCCGGCTGCGCAAGCGCGCGCGCCCGAGGGTCGTGACCGTGGCGAGCAGCGCGCACCATTACGGCCGGATCGACTTCGACAACCTGCAGGGCGAGCGGCGGTACCGGCCGTGGGCGGTGTACTGCCAGTCGAAGTTGGCGAACCTGCTGTTCACGCAGGAGCTGCGCCGTCGCGCCGAGGCCGCCGGGCTGCCGTTGACGGCGGTCGCCGCGCACCCCGGGTACGCCGCCACGAACCTGCAGGGCGTGGGGCCGCAGATGGCGAGCAACCGTCTCGTCGGCGCGGTGGGCGGCGCGATCATGGCGATCGGCAACACGGTGTTCGCGCAGTCCGAGGAGCTGGGAGCGCTGCCGACCCTGTACGCGGCGACGATGCCGGACCTGGCCGGCGGCTCGTACGTCGGGCCGGACCGGATGCGGGAGATGTGGGGGCACCCGACGCTGGTCAAGCCCAGCCGCGCTGCCCGCGACCCGGAGACCGCCCGCCGTCTGTGGGAGATCTCCGAAGAGCTGACAAACGTCCGCTACGACTTCTAACCGGCCAGGCGCGCGCCGGACGAGCCGAGCTACTCGCCCACCTCCGGGCGGCGGTTGTACGTCTCCAACGTGGCCTTGTTCGTCGACGCGTCCTGGAACACCAACTCCCAGGGCCCGGTGTTGACGGTCCAGTCCATCTCCTTCCCGAAGCCCACCCACTTGCCCACCATGCGACGCCCGGTTGACTCGGCGAGCATCTGAACCGCCCCGTGGTACCGGGCGCCTCTGTAGTAGCCACCAGCGGCGGTCTGCTCCACCCAGGTGCCGGCGACCACGCTGCCGTCCACAGTCAACGCCGACTCGGGTGGCGCCGTACGTGCGGCAGGCCGCGCGCAGGCAGATGCGGTACTCGCCGCAGAACCCGCCGCCGAAGGATCCGCCGCCGGAGTTGCGGTTGCCGAATCCTGGCCTGTGGCGGGTCTGGTACTACGTGTGGCACGCCCACCAGCCCGACCAGACCGGCCGGCTGTGCCGGCGGTGCCGGCGTT
>WHSM01000254.1 GCA_009380105.1 Micromonosporaceae bacterium | reverse complement strand
TTTGGAGGAGGCCGCGATGTGCAAGGCTGGTTAATCTCCGGTGTGATCTAGGCCATACCCCCATGGAGGCCGGATGCTCGCGGTGCGCAACCTGGAGGTCGTCTACGACGACGTCATCCTGGTGCTGCGCGGGGTCAGCATCGACGTGCCCGACGGCGCGATCGTCGCGCTGCTCGGCGCGAACGGCGCCGGCAAGACCACCCTGCTGCGCGCCATCTCGGGACTGCTCGACATCCATTACGGCAAGATCACCAAAGGCGCCGTCACCGTCGACGACACGCCCATCCACCACAGCAGCCCCGCCAAAATCGTCAGCCTCGGAGTCAAACAGTCCCTGGAAGGCCGGCGGGTGTTCGCCGAGCTGACGGTGGACGAGAACCTGCGCGTCGGCGCGCATGCCAACACCCGGAAACTGCGCCAGAACCTGGACCGGGTGTACGACCTGTTCCCGGTGCTGTGTGAGCGCAGCAAGAGCACGGCCGGCTACCTCTCCGGCGGCGAGCAGCAGATGCTCGCCATGGGCCGGGCGCTGATGTCGGACCCGCGCTACCTGCTGCTCGACGAGCCGAGCCTGGGACTGGCGCCGCTGCTGGTGCAGCAGGTCCGGGATCTGATCGCAGAGATCAACAGACAAGGTACGACGGTGCTCCTGGTGGAGCAGAACGCGACGATGGCGCTGTCCATCGCTGAGCACGGCTACGTCATGGAGACCGGCAAGATCGTGATGGACAAGCCGGCGGCCGACCTGCTCGCCGACGAGGACATCCGGGAGTTCTACCTCGGGCTCGGAGCCGAAGGCGCGGCGAAGTCGTTCCGCGACGTCAAGCACTACAAGCGACGGAAGCGGTGGTTGTCGTGACCGCGGCCCCTTCGGATGACGCAGCGATCCTGGAGTTCGACGACGTGCGCCTGTCCTTCGCCGGGGTCAAGGCGATCGACGGCGTCTCCTTCCACGTCGGCGCGCGGGAGCTGTTCGCGATCATCGGCCCGAACGGCGCCGGCAAGACGTCGATCTTCAACGTGCTCTCCGGCGTCTACCGGCCGCGCCGAGGCCGGGTGCGATTCGACGGCAGAGACCTGATCGGGATGCGGCCGCACCGGATCGCGGCGCTCGGCCTGGCGCGCACGTTCCAGAACATTGAGCTGTTCGCCAACCTCACCGTGCTGGACAACCTGATGCTCGGGCGGCACACCCACATCCGGTACGGGGCGCTGTCCGCGTTCGCCTGGCTCGGCCGCGCCCGCAACGCCGAACTCGCCCACCGGGCGGTGGTCGAGGACATCGTCGACTTCCTGGAACTGGAGCAGTGGCGGGAGCACCCGGTGCGGCTGCTGCCGTACGGAATCCAGAAGCGGGTCGAGTTGGGCCGCGCGCTGGCGGCGGACCCGAAGCTGCTGCTGCTCGACGAGCCGGTGGCCGGCATGAACCTTGAGGAGACCGAGGACATGGCCCGGTTCATCCTCGACATCCGCGACGAGCTGGACCTCCCGATGATCATGGTCGAGCACGACATGGGCATCGTGATGGACCTCGCGGACCGGATCATGGCCATGGACTTCGGCCGCGCGATCGCCACCGGCGCGCCGGCCGAGGTGCAGAACCACCCCGACGTGATCCGGGCCTACCTCGGAGAGGAGGAGGCTGCGTCATGAGCGTTGCCGAAGCCACCGACGCCAGGACGCGGACCACCACGATCGCCACCCGGATCCGCGACCGGGCCCGCGACACGCCGCGGACGGTGGCGATGCGGGAGAAGGATTTCGGGATCTGGCAGGAAGTGACCTGGGCCGACTACTGGGAACAGGTCACGCTGGTCGGCCACGCGCTGCTCGCCCTCGGCGTGGAGCCCGGCGACCGCGTCGCCGTGCACTCCGAGAACCGGCGCGAGTGGCTCTACAGCGACCTCGGGGCGGTGGCCGTGCGCGCCGTCACCGTCGGCCTCTACCCGACCAACCCGGCGCCCGAAGTGGCCTACCTGCTCTCCCACTCCGGCTCCAAGATCCTGATCGCGGAGGATCAGGAGCAGGTCGACAAGGCCCTCGACGTGCTCGACCAGTTGCCCGACCTGGAACGCGTCGTCTACCTGGAGCCCCGCGGGATCCGCCGCCGGTACGACAACCCCAAACTCCTCTACTGGCAGGACTTCCTCGCAGTCGGCGCCGCCCACCGCGACGAGCACCCCGGCGCCGTGGACGAGCGGATGAGCCAGGCCCGACCCGACGACGTGATGACGCTGGTCTACACCTCGGGCACCACAGGGCCGCCCAAGGGCGCGATGCTCTCCATCGCGAACGTGGAGTTCGCGATCACCAAGCTGGTCGAGGCCGGAGGCTTCACCTCGCCGCCGCCCAACGACCGGGACATCCTGCTGTCGTACCTGCCGCTGTGCCACGTCGCCGAGCGGATCTTCACCACCTGGTTCAACGCGTCGGCCGGGGTGCAGGTCAACTTCGCCGAGTCGATCGCCACAGTGCAGGCCGACCTCAGGGAGATCCAGCCGACGATCCTGTTCGGCGTGCCGCGGATCTGGGAGAAGATCCTTGCCGGGGTCAACATCAAGCTCGCCTCCGCATCGCCGGGCAAGCGGCTGCTGTCCCGGTTCTGGCTGCGGGTCGCGGACCGCATCGGCGACACGTTGGCGGGCACCGGCGGCAACCACACGCTCAAGACCAGACTGTGGTACGCCGTCGGCTGGCTGTTCCTGTTCCGGCCGCTGCGGGACCGGATCGGGATGCGGAAGGTGCGGTACGCCGCGTCAGGCGCCGCCCCGATCGCGCCGGACGTGCTCAAGTTCTTCATGGGCGTCGGGGTGCCGATGCACGAGGTGTACGGCATGACCGAGAACAGCGCGATCGCCACCGGCAACCGCCCGGGCCGGGTCAAGCTCGGCACCGTCGGTGAGCCGCACGACGGCATCGAGCTGCGGATCGACGAGCAGACCGGCGAGATCCTCACCCGGCACCCCGGCGTCTTCCTCGGCTACTGGCGGAACCCGGAGGCGACAGCGCGAGCGGTCGACGCGGACGGCTGGCTGCACACCGGCGACGTCGGCGAATGGGTCGACGGCACTCACGTCAAGATCACCGACCGGATGAAGGACATCATCATCACGGCCGGCGGCAAGAACGTGGCGCCGTCGGAGATCGAGAACGCGCTCAAGGCCTCGGAGTTCGTCAAGGAGGCCGTCGTGATCGGCGACCGCCGCCCGTATCTGTCGGCACTCATCGGGATCGAGCTGGACACCGTCGGGGACTGGGCGCAGCGCAGGCGCATCCCGTACACCACCTATCGCGACCTGTCGGAGCGGCCGGAGGTGATCGAGCTGGTCCAAGGTCTCGTGAACCGCGTCAACGAGCGGTTCGCGTCCGCCGAGCAGATCAAGACGTTCCGGATGCTGCCGAAGGAGCTCGACCACGAGGACGGCGAGCTCACCGCGACCCAGAAGGTGAAACGCGCCGCGTTGAGCGAGCGGTTCGCCGACCTGGTTGAGTCGATGTACCGGACGCCCCCCGGAGGCCGCGCATGAAGCACCCCACGAAAACGCTCCGCTTCGCTCCACGTTTCCGCGGGGACCCCGCATGATCGAGCTCCTGCGCAGCGTGGCGAGCGGCCTGGGCGCCGGGTCGGCGTACGCCCTGCTGGCCCTCGGGTTCGTCATCATCTACAAGGCGACCCGGGTGATCAGCTTCGCCCAGCCGGCGTTCATGCTCGCCGGCGCCGTCCTGGTCAGCTACCTGGTCGGGCTCGTGGGCTTCGCGGGCGCGGTGCTGCTCGGCGTCGCCGGCGCCGCGCTCCTCGGGCTCGGCGTGGAACGCGCGGTGGTGCGCCCGATGGTCGGGCGGCCGGTGTTCGTGGTCGCCATCATCACGCTCGGCATCGACATCGCGCTGCGCGTGGTGGTCAACGGCTTCATCGGCAGAGACGTGCGCCAGATCGGCGACCCGTGGGGACTCCAGCGGGTCGAGGTGCTCGGCGTCCCGGTGCAGCAGCGCCACATCGCCACGATCCTCACCACCGCGGCGGTGATCGCGGTGCTGTTCCTGTTCTTCAAGTACTCCCGCCTCGGGCTCGCCATGCGGGCCGCCTCGTTCGACCAGGAGACCGCGCTCGCCCAAGGCATCTCAGTCGGCGCCGTGTTCGCGCTGTCCTGGGCCATCGCGGGCGGGCTGGCCGGCGTGGCAGGCGTCTTCGTCGCCACCGGCGCCGGGATCGACCAGCAGATGTGGATCGTCGCGCTGAAAGCGCTGCCGGCGATCATCCTCGGCGGCCTCGACTCGCTCGGCGGCGCCGTCGTCGGCGGTCTGACCATCGGGGTCGTGGAGTCGCTGGTCAGCGCGTACCAGAGCGACTTCGCGCCCTGGCTGGGACAGAACTTCTCGGTGGTCTCGCCGTACGTGGTGATGCTGCTGATCCTGCTCGTCAGGCCGTACGGCCTGTTCGGCACCAGAGAGGTGGAGCGGGTATGACGGTCGCCCGACCCCGACCCCGGCAGCTCGCTGGCAGGCCGGAGCTCTACACCTCGTACGCACAGCATCTGCGGTTGCTGAACACCACGCCGAAGCGGCGGGCGGTGCTGGCCCTCGCCGTCGTGGCTTTCGCTCTTCCCTTCGTGTACGACGACCAGACGCTGCGCCTGCTCACGTTGGGGTTCGCCGCCGCCATCGGCGCGATCGGACTGAACATCGTGACCGGGTACGCCGGCCAGGTCACGCTGGGCCACGCGTTCTTCCTGGCGATCGGCGCGTACACGGCCGCCGCGCTCAGCGGCGACCCGGACGGCCGCACGATCGGCTTCGGCGTGAGCAACGTGGCGGTGTGGCTGCTGGCGGCCGGGCTGGTCGCGGCGTTCTTCGGGGTGCTCGTGGCGCCGCTCGCCACCCGGCTGCGGGGGCTCTACCTCGCCATTGTCACGCTCGGCCTGGTGTTCCTCGGCGAGCACGTCTTCAAGGAGTGGGAGGAGCTGACCGGCGGTCCCGGCGTCGGCCGGGAAGGCCCCGTTCCGGTCCTGTTCGGCAACCAGCTCAACGCGCCCGGGGACATGTTCACCGGCGAACAGAAGCTCTATCTGCTCACGCTGGTGCTGCTGGTGGTGTTCGCGGTGCTGGCCCGCAACCTCGCCCGTTCCAAGGTCGGCAGGGCGTTCGCGGCGATCCGGGACCGCGACGTCGCGGCGTCGGTGATCGGGGTGAGCCTGACCCACTACAAGGTGCTGGCGTTCGCGGCGTCGTCCTTCTACGCCGGGTGCGCCGGGGCGATGCTCTACACGATCACCGGGTTCATCGAGCCGGGCTCGTTCAACCTGCTGCTGTCCGTGCAGTACATCGCGATGGTGCTGATCGGCGGCGTCGGCACGGTCTCCGGGTCTATCATGGGCGCGATGTTCATCACGCTGCTCCCGCGGGTCACCCGGGAGCTGCCGGGCTTCGCGCCGTTCGTCTCCTCCGACGCCAGCGCTCCGCTCAACGTGTTCCAGATCGAGACCGTGCTGTACGGCCTGCTGATCATCGGGTTCCTGCTGTTCGAGCCCCGCGGGCTGTACGGCGTGTGGATCCGGCTGCGCAACTACTGGAAGTCCTGGCCGTTCTCGTACTAATCGGGTCTGAGAAAGGACGAACGTCATGACTCTACGAAGAGCACCACTGGTGGCGGTGTTGGCCGTCGTGTCCCTGCTGGCGGCCGGCTGCGGACTCCGCGGCGGGGAGGAAGCGACCACCGGTGTCGGCGTCACCGACAAGGCGTGCAAGAACACGCCCAACAAGGACAACGGCTGCATCTACCTCGGCATCATCTCCGACCTGACCTCCGGGCCGTTCGCGGCGCTCGCGGTGCCGATCACCGACGCGCAGAAGGCGTTCTGGAAGCGGGTCAACGACGACGGCGGGATCGGCGGGTACGACATCGACGTCACCACGTACGTCCGCGACAACAAGTACAACCCGGAGACCCACAAGCAGGTCTTCGACGAGATCGAGGGCAAGGTGCTCGGCCTCGCGCAGACCCTCGGCTCCCCCACCACCGCCGCGATCATCAAGGATCTGAGGGCCAAGAAGGTCGTCTCGGCGCCGGCGTCGTGGACCTCGGCCTGGGCGTTCGAGGACGTCATCGTGGAGTCCGGCACGAACTACTGCTTCGAGTCGATGAACTCGGTCGACTACGCCGCGGACGACCTCAGCGCCAAGTCCGTGCTCGCGGTGCACTACGCCGGCGATTACGGCGACGACGCGGCCGCCGGCGCGAAGCTCGCCGCCGAAGCGCGGGGCCTGACCTTCGAGGCCGTCGAGACCCCGCCCGGGCAGGACAATCAGGCCGCGGCGATCAAGGCCGTCGTCAGCAAGAAACCCGACGTCGTGATCCTGACGGCCGGCCCGACCGACGCGGCCGTGGTGATCGGCCAGGCCGCCGCCAGCGGATACAAGGGCACGTTCATCGGCACCAGCCCCACGTGGAACCCGGCTCTGCTGGAGAGCGCCGCCGCCGACGCGTTCAAGGCGCTGTACAAGCAGTCCGGGCCGTGGGCGCCGTTCGACGCGGACACGCC
>WHSM01000006.1 GCA_009380105.1 Micromonosporaceae bacterium | reverse complement strand
TCACGCATCCACACCTCCGGCTCGAGTCTCGTCGTTGACGGCCGAGCGCCCGTTCCCGCGGGGGACGAGACGGGCGCATCAACTCCATACGAGCACGTATTCAAGATCGTTCACAAGGGCTGGCGAGCGGGCGAGGAGACGTAGGTAACAGTCGCAGCGGACGATCACGGCGATCAGGAGGAGAGCAGCAGCGGCAGGTCGGCTCTGCGGATCTTCCCGGTGGCGGTGTGCGGCAGCTCGGAGGCCGGGCAGTAGTCCTTGGGGCGCTTGGCGGGCGAGAGACGCTGGCGGGCGTACGCGTCGAGTGCCTCCGGCGAGACGTCGCCGACGACCGCGGCGCACAGCCGCTGCCCCCAGTGCTCGTCGGGAATCCCGAACACCGCGATCTCCGCGACGCCAGGGCACTCGCCGAGCACCCGCTCCACTTCCCGCGGGTAGACGTTGACGCCGCCGCTGATCACCAGGTCCTCGCGACGCCCGCGCAGGTAGAGGTAGCCGTCGTCGTCGAGCCGCCCCACGTCGCCGACGGTGAACCGGTCGCCGTTCCAGGCCTGCGCGGTCTTGTCCGGGTCGCGCCAGTAGCTGAATCGGGCGTACGAAGGAACGCCGCACCAGATCACGCCGTCGTCATCGACGGTGAGCGACCGGCCGGGGCGGGCCCGGCCGACCGTGTCGGGGCGCTCACGCTGCTCCTCGGACGAGCAGACGGTGAACTGTCCTTCGGTGGAGCCGTAGAACTCGTGCACCGACCCGGCCGCGAATGCCGCCACCGCCCACTGCTTCACGTCCGGCGGGCAGGCCTCGCCGGCGTGGGCGAGCAGGCGGAACGACCCTGTGGGCGGCGGCTCCCCGCCCGACGCGGCGCGCAGCCGGCGCAGCTGGGTCGGCACGCAGAACGCGGTGGTCGGCCGGCGCCCTCGCATCAGCTCCAGGGCCGCGGCGGGGTCGAACCTGCCCGCCAGCAGCACGGCGCCGCCAGCCAGCAGCGTGCACATCGAGAACCGCAGCGGCGCGGAGTGGTGCAGCGGCGAGAGCACCAGGTGCAGGTCGTCGGCTGCCAACTGCCACAGGCTGATCTCCTCGTCCACCAGGGCGCGGCCGCCGGGCTCGGAGAGCACGCCGGACCAGACGCCTTTGCGCCGGCCGGTGGTGCCGGACGTGTAGTGCATCGGACGGCCCAGCGGCGCGTCCGCGAGGTCGGCCGGCGGGGCGTCCAGCAGCGCGGCGAGGCCCGCCTCGGTGTCCACTACCAGCTGTGGATCCGCGTCCGCGAGCAACTCGGCGCGCTCAGCCGGCGTGAGCGCAGGATCGGCGACGACCGGGATGACGCCTGTGCGCAATGCGCCGAGCGCGGCGGCCAGCAGCGCGCCGGACGGCGCGGCGAAGAGCGCGACCCGGTCGCCGGCGCTCAGCCCGGCGCGGCGCAGGCCGCCCGCCGCGCGCCGCTGCAACGCGGCGTTCTCCGCCGCCGTGACCAGCTCTGCCATGTGCGTTCCCGCCGCTGAATTCGTCATCGTCAGCGACCCAGCGTAAAGCGACAGGGCCGACCCGGTCCGGGTCGGCCCTGTCGGGGGCTAGGGATCTCACGTGTTGTTGGCCAGGGCGAGCAGCCGGCCGCGGTCCGCGACGGGTCAGCTTCCGCAGTGCTCCCACGGGCTGTTGTAGGCGATCCCGCTGATGGCTCCGCCCCAGCGAACGCAGCTCGGCGAGTACTTCCGCACCGGTCCGGCGTAGTTGTAGAACTGCCCGGAGTCCGTCACCCGGCTGGCGCCCTGCGGCTCCAGGTACGCCGACGTGCTGGTCGCCGTCGAGCGCGAGCGGTGCTTGACCGTCACCACGCAGTTGTATTGGCTGGAGCCCTTCCACATCAAATAGACGGTGCCGTAGTGCGTCCCGCTGGAGTTGCGCAGGTGCGCCAGGTCGATGGCCGTGTAACCGGATCCGCACAGCGCCTCGGGGTCGTTGCAGTTGCGTGAGGTGAGGTTCTGGCTGCCCGCGGTGTAGTTGAAGCGAATGCCGTCGAAGTATGCCGGCCGGATGTTGTCCGGGTAGCTGGGGCCGTTGCGCAGTTCGAAGTGCAGGTGTGGCGAGATGTTGTTGCCCGGGGCGCTGGTGTTGCCGACGATCCCGATCTGCTGACCCTGCCGCACCGACTGGCCCACGCTGACGTCCATGCGGTTCAGGTGCGCGTAGTAGCTGAACCAGCCGCCCGCGTGCTCGATCTTGACCAGGTTGCCGTACCGGTTGACCGAGCCCTGGTGCGACGCCGTCCGGACGACGCCCGCGCGCACTGCCACCACCGGGTCGTTGACGTCGTCGGCCCGGTTGAAGTCGATCTCGTACGAGCGATGCGCGCTGCTGTTGGAGGAGTTGCCGTTCCAAGTCTGTCCACACGGGAACGGCAGCTGGAACAGCGGCCCGCCGGGCAGCGCGGCCTCAGCGCGGCTCACGGGAGCCAGCACGAGCGCCGCGGCGAGCGCGAGACAGACGAAGATCCAAGCCTTGCTGGGCACACGTGCGGTCATGACGGCCTCCTTGGCGCTGACGTGTGTGCGCAGCGTGCCAACCCGACATACAACAAAACTTCAGGATTGATACAGACCATCGTCTAGACGTGCGCTACCGACCCGTAACAAACTTGACAATCTTCCTACGGGTGGTGCCATGGCGACCAGCGACCTGGAGTTCGGCATCCTCGGCGCGCTCTACGCGAGGGCGGGCGGGCAGCCGGTGCCGATCGGCGGCGTGAAACCGCGGATGCTGCTGGCCACACTGCTGCTGCACGCCAACCAGCCGGTCTCCGCCGACCTGCTGGTCGAGGTGCTGTGGCCGCAGTCGCCCCCCCGCTCGGCCGTGGCGAACCTCCGCACGTACGTGAGCACCCTCCGCGCCAGCCTGCGAGCGGCGGGCGGAGAGCCGGGCCTGATCGCCGCCGCGCCGTGCGGCTACTCGATCGTCGTGCCCGAGCGTCGGCTGGATCTTTTCGTCTTCCACGACCTGACCGCCAAAGCCATCGCGCTGCACCGCTCCGGCCAGCAGGAACCGGCGCTGGACCTGCTGGAGCGCGCGCTGCGGATGTGGCGGGGCGCGCCCCTGGCCGACCTGCCCCGCAGCGACGCGTGGTCGGGGCCCCTGGGGCAGCTCGCCGAGCACCGACTCGCCGCGGCAGAGGCCCGGCTGGACCTGCTGGCAGCCCTCGGTCGCCACGCGGCGGCGATCTCCGAGCTGCGCGAGATGCTCACCGAGGACCCGCTGCGCGAGAACCTGTGGCGACAGCTCCTCATCGCGTTGCTCGCCGCCGGACGGCGGGCGGAGGCCCTCGCAGAGTACGCCCGACTGCGCCGCGTGCTCGCCGACGAGCTCGGGGTGGAGCCGAGCCCGGACCTGCGCCGGATCCACGCGGCCGCGCTGGCCGGCGGGGCGACGGTCGCTCCAAGCGCCCCGATCTGCCAGCTGCCCAACGACATCAGCGACTTCACCGGCCGGGCCGCCGACCTGGAGCGCATCTGCGCCGCCGCCGGCGAGTCCGGCGGGGCAGCGGCGCCGGTGGTCGTGGTGTGCGGGCCACCCGGCGCCGGCAAGTCGGCGTTGGCGTTGCGTGCGGCGCACTCGCTGCGCGGCGCGTTCGGCGACGGGCAGTTGCACGTCGAGCTGGCCGGCAGCACCCCGGCGCCGGCCGAGCCGTGCGCGGTGCTCGCCGAGCTGCTCCACGCGCTCGGCGTGGCTCGGGACGAGGTGCCGCCGACGCTGCGGGAACGCGCCGCGCTGTACCGGTCCCGGCTCGCCGACCGGCGTGTCCTGGTCCTGCTGGACGACGCGGGCAGCGCCGCCCAGGTGCGGCCGTTGTTGCCGCCGACGACCAGCTGCGTCGCCATGGTCACCAGCCGGAGCCGACTGGTCGAGCTGGCCGGCGCCGTCGACGTGGAGCTGGACGCGTTGACCGAGCGGGACGCGGTGGAGATGCTGGCCAGGGTCGCCGGCCCGGAGCGGATCGCCGCCGACCCACACAGCGCGACGGAGATCGCGCGAGCCTGCGGCGGTCTGCCGCTCGCGATCCGGATCGCCGGCGCCAAGCTCGCGCACCACCACTCCCCCTCGCCCCGGATGCTGGCGGAGCGGCTCGCCGACGACACCCGCCGCCTGACCGAGTTGCGGGTGGGCGAGCTGGACGTGCGTGCCGGCCTGCACGCCAGCTACCGGGCGTTGCCGGCGAGGGCGGCGCGCGCGCTGCGCCTGGCAGCCCAGCTGGGCCGCACGCCGGAGGCCGGGTGGCCGGGGTGGCTGTTCGGGGCGCTGCTGGACCGCCGCGAGCCCGACGACGTGCTCGACACACTCGTGGACGCCAGCCTGCTGCGGCTCGCCCCCGGCACGGCGAGCGACCTGCCGCGGTACCGGATCCCAGAGTTGCTGCGCCTGCACGCGCGCGACCTCGGCGAGCGCGACCCGGCGCCGCGACGGCGCGGCGCGCTCAGCCGGGCGCTCGCCGGCTGGTTGGCGTTGGCGGAAGCGGCCGGAGCGCGGCTGCGCGGCGGCGTCACCACGGGGCCCGCCACCGACGCGCCGCGATGGCGCCCGGACGAGGCGACGGTCCGGGCCGTGCGCGATCAGCCGCTCGCCTGGTTCGACACTGAGCGCGGCGCCCTGGTCGACGCCGTGGAGCAGGCCGCCGCGGCCGGCCTGGACACGCTCGCCGCCGAACTGGCGCTCGCCGTCAGCGGCTACCTGGACCTGCGCAGTCGCCACGACGACTGGCGCCGGGTCAGCGAACACGCCCTCGCCGCCGCACGACGCGGCGCGATCCCACGCGCCGAGGCGGCGCTGCTGCGCGGACTCGGCCAGATCGCCCTGTACCAGGACCGCGACGCGGAGGCGCGCGACCTGTTCTGCCAGGCCGCGTCGCTGTTCAGCGACCTCGACGACGAGACCGGGCTGGCCATGGCGACCTGCGGCCTCGGCGCCTGCGAGCGGGCCCGGGGCAGGGCCGCCGAGGCGCTCGCCTGCTACCAGAGAGCGCTGCGCGTCTTCCTCGCCCACGAGGACCGGCACCGCGAGGCGTACGCCCGGTACGCCATCGGCGGGGCGTTGATGACGCAGGGCCGCCTCGACGACGCCGAGGCGCAGCTCGCCGTGGCGCTCGACCTCGCCGTCGCGCACGGCGACTCCCATCGCGAGGCGCACGTGACCGACCGACTCGCCCAGGTCCGTTGGCGCCGCGGCGAGCTCGATCAGGCGATGGCGGGCCTGAAGCAGGCGCTGGCCCGGTTCGTCGAGATCGGCGACCGGCAGGGCGAGGCGTACGCGTTGCAGAGCATCGCCGCGCTGCACGTGGAGCGCGGCGAGCCGTCGGAGGCGACCGAGCTGTTGGCGCGCGCGCTGGCCACGTACCGCCGCCTCGGGGACCGCCGGGCCGAAGCCGCCGCCACCCTGCGGCTCGGCGAGCTGCACCGCGACGGCGGGCGCGCCGACCTGGCCCGGGGTCAGCTGCGCCGGTCGCTGGCGCTGTGGCGGGATCTGGACGCGAGCACGGAGGTCGCCCAGGTGCAGGCGGCGCTCGACCTGCTGGAATGACCGCTACGCCGGGTAGACGTCGATCTCGGCGGCCTTGACCGCGACGTAGACCACCTCGCCAGGGCCGAGCCGCAGCTCGGCGACCGCCGCGGGGCTCACCTCGGCGGTCAACGCCGCCGGGCCGGCGACGCCGACCCGCACGCTGCCGGCGTGCGGCTCGACGCTGGTGACGGCGCCGGCCCAGACGTTGCGTGGGCTGCCGTGCGGCCGCTCCCGGTGCAGCGAGACCGCCGCCGGCCGGAACGCCACCAGCACCTCGCCGGACAGCCCTGACACATCGGCGACGGCCACTTCGTCTGAGCCGTCCAGCCGCACCCGGCCGAGCCCGCTGCCGGGCGACCCGGGGTCGCCGACGCGCCCATGCAGGAGGTTCAGCCCCACCAGCTTCGCGACGTAGCGGGTGCGCGGACGCCGCGCCACTTCCGCCGGGTCTCCCTGCTGCACCAGACGACCCTGCTCCACCACGATGAGACGGTCGGCCAGCAGCATCGCGTCCAGCGGGTCGTGGGTGACGACCAGGGCGCAGCCGGGGTACGCCGCGAGGTGGCGCCGCAGCTCCGCGCGCACCTCCACACGGGTCTGCGCGTCCAGCGCGGCGAGCGGCTCGTCCAGCAGCAACAGATCCGGGTCGACCGCGAGCGCCCGCGCCAACGCCACCCGTTGCGCCTGGCCCCCGGACAGGGCGCCCGGGCGTGCCCGCGCCACGTGCGCCAGGCCGACGCGGTCCAGCCAACCGGCCGCGAGGCGGCGGGCGTCCCGAGTGGCGACGCCCCGGCTACGCGGCCCGAACGCCACGTTCTCCAGCGCCGTGAGGTGGCCGAAGAGCAGGTAGTCCTGGAACACCACGCCCACGGAACGCCGGTGCGGCGGTGTGAACCTCCGCTCGGCCGGGCAGTCCCAGGTCCGGTCCCCGAGCCGAATCACCCCGTCGCGCAGCCGGATGAGGCCCGCCAACGCGCGCAGGGCGGTGGTCTTGCCGGCCGCGTTCGGGCCCAGCAGCGCGACCACCTCACCCGGTGTGAGGTCGACCCGCAGGTCCAGGTCGAACCGCTCGCCGCGCCGCACTGCCAGGTGACTGGTCAGGGCGCCGGTCATGGTCGGACCAGCCATCGGTCGCGCAGCAGCGCCAGCACCAACACGCTCACCGCCAGCAGCACCGCGCTGAGCGCCAGCGCGGCGTCCGGGTCGCTCTCCAACGCGAGATACACCGCGATCGGCATCGTCTGGGTGCGCCCGGGAAAGCTGCCGGCGAAGGTCACGGTGGCGCCGAACTCCCCCAACGCTCGCGCCCACGCCAGCACCGCGCCCGCGGCGATGCCAGGCAACGCGGTCGGCAGCGTGACGCGGCGGAACACGGTGAGCCGGTTCGCGCCGAGGGTCGCGGCGGCCTCCTCGTGCCGGCGGTCCGCGGAGCGGAGCGCGCCTTCCACGGTGAGCACGAGGAACGGCAGAGCCACGAACGCCTCCGCGAGCACCACCGCGGCCGCGGTGAACGGGATGGTGAGGCCGGTCAGGGCCTCCAGGGGCGCGCCGAGCAGACCCCGCCGCCCGAACAGCATCAGCAGCGCCACGCCGCCGACCACGGGCGGCAGCACCAACGGGACCACGACCAACGCCCGCAACAGCGACCGGCCCGGCAGCCGCGGCTGCGCCAGCAGCCACGCCAACGGGACGCCGGTGACCAGGCACAGCAGCGTGGCGAGGGTCGCGGCGAACAGCGACAGGCGCAGCGCCTCGCCCGCGGCCGGCTGCGCGAGCAGCGCCGGCAGCCGCGACCACGGGGCCCGCGCCAGCAGCGCGACCAGCGGCCCGAGCAGGAACACCGCCGCTGCCGTCGCCGGGATCAGCAACGCCAGCGGCGGCCGCCCGGCGCCGCCCCGGCGTGCGGAGGCCGCCCGGCGTGAGGAGGCCGCCCGGCGTGAGGAGGCCGCCCGGCGTGGGGCAGGCAGACGGATCATGGCAGCGCGAAGCCGGCCTCGGCGAGCACGCCGCGCGCCTCCGCGGAGCCGAGGTACGCCGCGAACGCTCGCGCGGCGTCGCGCTGCGGCGCCTCCCGGAGCACGGCGACCGGGTAGTCGTTGGCTGCTTTGGCGGCCGCGGGGAAGTCGATCCCGACCACAGCGTCGCCCGCGGCGCGCACGTCGGTGCGGTACACCAGCGCCGCATCGACCTCGCCGAGCGTCACCTTGGCCAGCACCGCTTTCACGTCGTTGCCGTACGTGTCCGGCTCGGCCCGGATCCCGGCGGCGCGCAGGGCCGCCCGCGAGGCCGCCCCGCACGGCGCCTGGGCCGCGCAGAGCGCGATCTTCAGCTCGGGCCGCGCCAGGTCGGCCAGGCCGCGGACCCGGCCGGGATTCCCCGCCGGCGCCGCGATCTGCAGCCGGTTGCGCGCGAACACCTGCGGCTCGCCGGCGACCATGCCGGCCCAGGTCGCCACGGCCATGCTCTGAGGGCTGGCGGCCGCGTAGACGTCGGCGGGCGCTCCGTGGACGATCTGCTGGGCGAGGGCGGCGCTGGACTGGAAGGAGAACGTCACGTCGACGCCGGGGCGACGCCGCTCGAAGCGCTTGCCGAGGGTCGTCAAGACCTCCGTGAGCGACGCCGCCGCGAACACCGTCAGCTCCGCCTGGCCGCCACGGGCGTCGGCGGACCGCGCCTGACACCCGGCGCCGAGCGGCAGCGCCGCCGCCAGGAGCGTCGCGACCAGCACGCGGAGGCGTGGCGTCACCGGGGCACCAGCTCCACCACCACCTGGGTGGACTTCGTCGAGGCGACCACCACCGCGCCGGGCTCCAGGCCCATCTCCTCAGCGGCTTCGCGGCTCATCAGCGACACCACGCGGAACGGTCCGGCCTGGATGTCGACCTGGGCCATCACCTCGTCCTTGAGCACCCGGGTGACCAGGCCCGTGAAGCGGTTGCGCGCGGACTCGACAGTGGGGCTGCCCAGCTCGGGCGCGGCGGCGTTCGCCTGCGCGAACGCGGCGAGGTCACGGCCGGCGATCACCACCCGACCCACGTCGTCCCGGGTGGCGGCCAGCTTCCCGGAGTCCACCCAGCGACGCACCGTGTCGTCACTGACTCCGAGTAGTCGACCGGCCTCGCTTGTCCTCAACTGCGGCATAGCAGCGACAATAGCACCGCATCCGCGGCGCGAACGTGAGGCGCGCCGCGCAGTGGCGTAATCCCCGCGGTATGTTGGCGACGCCTTCAGCGAGCCGCGCGGCACACTATTGGGGTGAGCGAGCACCAAGCCAGAGTCAGCGCGGGCGCCGACGCCGCATCCCCCGCTGACGACAACGAGCCAGACTGGGCCCCGGACGTGCTCGGCGGCGACTACCGGGCGCGGATCGTCCCGCTGCCCGAGGAAGGCGACGGCGAGCTGACCGCGACCTTGGTGCGCCGGCGCTCCCGCCGGACGGACGGCCGCGCGGTGCTCTACCTGCACGGCTTCTCCGACTACTTCTTCCAGACCGAGCTGGCGGAGTACTTCGCCGACCAGGGCATCGACTTCTACGCCCTGGAGCTGCGGCGCCACGGCAGATCGCTGCGGCCCCACCACATTCCGAATTTCATCACGGACCTGAGGGACTACTTCACCGAGTTGGACGCCGCGATGAGGATCATGCGGTCCGAGGGCGCGCGGCGCGTCGCGATCAACGCGCACTCCACCGGCGGCCTGATCGCGGCGCTCTGGGCGCACGAGATCCGCGACCGCCCGGTCGCCGACGGCGGCCTCGCCGCGCTGATGCTCAACAGCCCCTGGTTCGACGTGGCCGACCCGCTGCCGGTGCGCCTGCTCGCGCCGCCCATACTGGAGATCCTGGCGCGGGTGCGCCCGCACGCGGTTCTGCCGCTGCGGGTCGGCGACGGATACGGCCGCAGCCTGCACCGCGACCACCGGGGTGAATGGACCTTCGACCTGACCGCCAAGCCGCTGGCGGGGTTCCCCGTGCGGGCGGGATGGCTGCGCGCCGTGCTGCGAGGGCATCGCCGGCTGCACGCCGGCCTCAAGATCCCGTGTCCGATCCTGGTGATGTGCTCCACGCGCAGCGTCTCTCGCGGCAGCACGGGCGGGTTGCTCCGGCGCGCCGACGCCGTCCTCAACGTGGAGAAGATCGCCCGCTGGTCGGTGGCGCTCGGGCCCCAGGTCACGATCTGCCGAATCGAGGACGGCATCCACGATCTGGTGCTCTCCGCCGCGCCGGTGCGCAAACGGGTGTACGAAGAGATGTCCACGTGGCTGGATCTGCACTTCTCCGCCCAGCAGCCGTCCCAGTGAAGAACTGAGAGCAGCAGTGAACGAACTCCGCAAGCGAGTCGCCGACGCCCGGTGCGTGGTGGTCAAGGTTGGCTCGTCGTCCCTGACGTCCGCCGCCGGCGGCCTCGACAACCGCAGGTTGGATGGGCTGGTGGACGCGCTGATTGACAAGCGCAAGGCCGGCGCCGACCTGGTGCTGGTCTCCTCCGGCGCGATCGCCGCGGGCCTCGCGCCGCTCGGCCTGGCCCGGCGCCCCCGGGATCTGGCGCGACAGCAGGCGGCGGCAAGCGTCGGCCAGGGCTTGCTGGTGCACCGCTACACCGAGTCCTTCGCCCGGTACGGCGTGACGACCGGCCAGGTGCTGCTCACGGTCGACGACGTGACGCGGCGCGCCCACTACCGCAACGCGTACCGGACGCTGCGGAAGCTGCTCGACTTCGGCGCGGTGCCGATCGTGAACGAGAACGACCCGTCGCCACCGACGAGATCCGCTTCGGCGACAACGACCGGCTCGCCGCGCTGGTCTCGGTGCTGGTGCACGCGGACCTGCTGGTCCTGCTCTCGGATGTCGACGCGCTGTACGACGGCGACCCGCGCCGTCCCGACGCGCGCCGCGTCCACGAGGTCGCCGATCTCTCCGATCTGAACGGGGTGGCCCTCGGCAAGGCGGGCCGCGCGGGCGTCGGCGCCGGCGGCATGGCGACCAAGGTGGACTCGGCGAAGATCGCCACGATCTCCGGCGTGCCGGTGGTGCTCACGTCGGCGCCGCTCGCCGCGGAGGCCCTGGCGGGCGAGCCGGTCGGCACGCTGTTCCATCCGAGCGCGCACCGTCCTCGCAAGCGGCTGCTCTGGCTCGCGTACGCCACCTCGCCACGCGGCCGGCTGCGCCTGGACGCCGGAGCGGTGCGGGCGGTGGTGCAGCGCCGGATGTCGCTGCTCGCCGCGGGCGTGGTCGGCGTCGACGGCGTGTTCACGGCCGGCGACCCGGTGGATCTGGTGGACGAGGACGGCCGGCCGGTGGCCCGGGGGCTGGTGAACTACGACGCCACCGAGCTGCCGAGCCTGCTGGGGCGCAAGAGCAGCGACATCGCGGCCGAGTTGGGGCTGGCGTACGAGCGGGAAGTGGTGCACCGCGACGACCTGGTGCTGCTGGACTGAGCCTCGGGCGCTGCGTGAAAGACGCAGACATTTCTTGCATGTTTCTTGCATATTGCGCAAACTCCTGTCACCCTGAGGACCACGAGCAGGTCGGTCACCTGGGGAGGCATCCGATGAAGCTTCGTACCCTCGCCCTCGCCGTCGCCGCGCAACTCCTGGCCGGCCTCGCCGTGGCCGGTGGCGCCACCGCCGCCGGCGGCCCGGCCACGAGCGCCGCACACGCCGCGCCGCCCGGCGCGAAAGACGTCATCGTGCAGCTCTTCGAGTGGAACTGGCCCTCGGTGGCCCGGGAGTGCCGCGACTTCCTCGGCCCGCGGGGGTACGGCCACGTCCAGGTCTCGCCGCCGCAGGAGCACGTCCGCGGCCAGCAGTGGTGGGTGGCGTACCAGCCGGTGAGCTACCGGATCGAGTCCCGCAAGGGCAGCCGAGCGGCGTTCGCCGCGATGGTGAACACCTGCCACAACGCCGGGGTGAAGGTCATCGTCGACGCCGTGATCAACCACATGACCGGTCAGGAGCAGCCGGGCACGGGGTGGGCCGGCAGCGGCTACTCGCACTACGACTACCCGGGCACGTACCAGTGGCAGGACTTCCACCACTGCGGCCGCAACGGCAACGACGACATCGTCAACTACTTCGACCGGCACGAGGTGCAGAACTGCGAGCTGGTCAACCTCGCCGACCTCGACACCGGCGCTGCGTACGTGCGGGACCGGCTCGCGGCGTACCTCAACGACCTGCTCTCGCTCGGCGTGGACGGGTTCCGGATCGACGCGGCCAAGCACATGCCGGCCGGCGACATCAGCGCGATCAAGAGCCGGTTGAGCCGTCCGGCGTACCTGGTGCAGGAGGTCATCTACGGGGCCGGCGAGCCGATCCAGCCGGGCGAGTACACCGGCAACGGCGACGTGCACGAGTTCCGGTACGGCCGTGACCTGGGCCGGGTGTTCCGGCACGAGCGGCTGGCGTACCTGCGGAACTTCGGGGAGGCCTGGGACTACCTGCCCAGCGGTCAGGCCGGGGTGTTCGTCGACAACCACGACACCCAGCGCGACGGCGGCGACGTGCTGACCCACAAGGACAACGCGATCTACGCCCTGGCCAACGCGTTCATGCTCGCCTGGCCGTACGGCAGCCCGACCGTGATGAGCAGCTACGGGTTCAGCAGCCGCGACCAGGGCCCACCCTCGGACGCCAGCGGCCGCACTCTGGACAGCACCTGCTTCAGCAGCGGTTGGCGGTGCGAACAGCGCTGGCGGGTGATCGCGAACATGGTCGGCTTCCACAACACCGTGCGGGGCGCCGCGGTCGCCGGCTGGTGGGACAACGGCAACAATCTGATCGCGTTCGGCCGGGGCGACAAGGGCTACCTGGTGATCAACGACGAGGACTACGCCGTCAACGGCCGCTGGTACGACAGCGCGCTGCTGGCCGGCCGGTACTGCGACGTGATCCACGGTGACATCGTCAACGGCGCCTGCTCCGGGCCGGTGATCACGGTTGACGCCGGCGGCTGGTTGACCGCGAACATCCTGGCCCACGACGCGGTGGCGCTGCATGCCGGCGCCCGGGTCGGATAGCGCGAGGGGTCACTGCGGCGCGAACGCCGTGTCATCACGGCGCGCGGGCTCGCTGGGCTCGCCGCTGTTGTCGCCGCCACCGCCGTCACCGTCACCGCCGCCGCGGTTGCCGCCGCCGCGGTTGCCGCCGCCGTCGTCGGGTTTCTTCCTGCTCGACCGATCCGGGGAGGAGGCGCGGCTCCCGCCGTGGGCGATCTTGGCCGACGGCGCCGTGAAGCCCTTCGCCTTGTGGTCCTTCGCGTAGTCCTTCAACGTGAAGGCGACCACGGACGTCGGGAACCGGGGGCCGTCGGCCGGCACAGTGCTGAGGCGGTAGTCCGGGTCGGCGAGGAACGCGGCGCCGGCGAGCTTGCGGTTGTAGCCGACGAACCACGCCGCCCGGTTGGAGTCGGTGGTCCCGGTCTTGCCGGCCACGTCGCCCGGCACGATGCCGCTGACCCGGGTGGCGGTGCCCCAGCCGCCGCAGGAGCCGCGCTGCGGCTTCTCGCCGACCGGGCAGCGGGCCGCGTCGGTGGCGGCGCGCGCCACGTCCTTGCTGATCGCCTGCTTGCACTTGTGCGGCGCCTTGACCGGCTCGCCGTCCCGCCCGGTGATCGAGATGATCGGCGTTGGCTTGCAGTACCTGCCTTCGGCTGCGGCCGTGGCGTACGCGTTCGCCAACGCCAACGGCGTGGTGTCCGTGACCCCGATCGTGAACGGGCCCCAGCCGGAGGAATGCTTGGCGTAGTAGGCGTCGGAGCAGCACTTCTTGGGTGAGCCGGCCCAGGTCAGGCCGAGCCGCTCCGCCATCCGCACCGCTGCCGTGGGGCCGACCCTCTCCACCAACTGCGCGAAGTACGTGTTAACCGACATCCCGAATCCGGAGTACATGTTGCGCACCCCGGTCATCTCCGGGCTCGCGTTCTTGGGGCACCAGCGACCGCCGCAGGAGGCCGGGCCGGGCGCGGTGACGAAGCGCGTCGTGTAGCGACCCGGCGAGTGGAACTGGTGGTCGAGCTTGGTGCCCTTCTCCAGGGCTGCCAGCATGGTGAACCACTTCATGGTCGACCCGGCCTGGAATCCCGGCGTGTCGCCGCCGCCGAGCAGCGGCACCGCTGTGTTCGGGTAAGTGCTCTTCACCTTGGCGCGGCGTTTGGCGGGATCGGTGTGCGGCAAGTTGTTCTTGTTGTTGTTGCTGTACACGCGGTTGACGGCCATCGCCTTCACCCGCCCCGTGCCCGGCTCGATGAACACGCCGCCCAGCGCGAACCTGCTCTTCTTGCCCTGGTGGTCGAACACGTGCTTCCGGGCCGACTTCTGGACCTTCATGTCGAGGGAGGTGACGATCTTGAAACCGCCGCGCCGTAACAGGTTCTCCCGTTCGGCCGCGGTCTCTCCGAAGTCCTTCTGCGACAACCACCAGTTGCGCAGAAAGTCGCAGAAGAAACCCCAGTCGTTCTTCGAGGTGGACACGCAGTCGTTAGGGATGGTCTTGAGCTTCAGGCCGATCGGCCGGTTCTCGAGGTCCCTGGCCTCTTGCGCGTCGAGCATGTCGGCGCTGACCATCTGGTCGATCACCCAGTTGCGGCGCTCCAGCGCCCCGGACTTGTCGTTCGCGGCCGGGTTGTACTGCGACGGCGCGCGGACCAGCCCGGCGAGGAGCGCGGCCTGCTCGGGTGTGAGGTCCTTCGGTTCCTTCGAGAAGTACACCTGCGCGGCCGCGTAGATCCCGTATGCCCGCTGCCCGTAGTAGGCGATGTTGAGGTACCGCTCCAGGATCTCTTCCTTGGTCAGCTCCTTCTCCAACTGCACCGCGTACCGGATCTCGCGCAGCTTGCGGGCGGCGGTGTCCTCCGAGGCTTTGCGCACCTCCTCGGGGGTGCGCGCCGAGTACACCAGGGCCTGCCGCACGTACTGCATCGTCAGCGTCGACGCGCCCTGCTCCACCTCGCCGGCCTGGTGGTTGGCGACCATGGCACGCAGGATGCCTTTCAGGTCCACGCCGTGATGCTCGTAGAACCGCTGGTCCTCCGCGGCGATGATGGCGTCGTGCATCACCGGCGCGATCTTCCGCAGCGGCATGTACTTGCGGTTCTCGTCGTAGAAGGTCGTGATCAGCGTCTCGCCGTCCGCGGCGTACACCTCGGTGAGCTGCGCCAACGGACGCAATTTCAGCGAACTCGGCAGCTTCTCGAACTCGTCGGCGCCGTACTTCGCGCCGAGCCCCGCAACCGCGACGGCCGGGAAGGCGGCGGCGGCCACTGCGACGCCCGCGGCCAGACCCCACACCAGCAGCATCATCAGGCTTGCGAGGAAGCCACGGTCGCGAGATCTCTTCACAGCATCCAGCCTAGGTGAAGGACGTTAACCACCCACAGTCGTTCCCGTCGTGTCGCTTCACCGGTATCGACTCGGTTGTCGGGTGTGACCGTTCCGAAACCGGCGTGGTTGTGATGACCTCGTTACCAGCCGCTCGCCGATCGAAACCCCTTTGGGCGCCGGCAGTCTCGCTCCGGCGGATCCGCGTCCGCTATTTCAGTAGACCGGCCGACAGACCGGCCTGCACCTGCCGCTGGAACAGCAGGTACGCGGCCAGCAACGGCAGCAGGGCGAGCGTCAGCCCGGCGAACAGGGCCGCCCAGTCGCCTCGGTAACCCATGCTGACGGCGAGCGAGGCGAGGCCCTGCGCCAGCACCTTGCTGTCCGGGTCCGGCATCAGCACCAACGGGATCACATACTGGTTCCACTGGCCGATGAAGTTGAAGATGCCGATGCTGACCAACCCGGGTTTGGCCATCGGCAGCATCACCTGAAAGAACAGCCGGAAGTGACCGCAGCCGTCGATCGCCGCGGCCTCGGCCAGCTCGGTCGGCAGCGTCCGGAAGAACGCGCTCATGAAGAAGACCGTGAAGGGCAGCGAGTACGCCACGTACACCAGGATCAGGCCGCCGTAGCTGTTCAGTGTGATGTACTGGCCGACCACAGGGATCAGCTTCATGTTGTCAACGACGAAGAACAGCGGCACCAACGCCAGGAACACCGGGAACATGATGCCGCCGACGAACCCGAAGTAGATGATCCGGTTGCCCGGGAACTCGTACCGCGCCAGGGCGTAGGCGGCCATGGAACCCAGCAGCATCGTGAGCACCAGCGAGCCGGACACCACGATGATGCTGTTGATGAAGTAGACGCCGATGCTCGCCTGGGTCCAGGCTCGGGTGAAGTTGTCGAATTCGAGGCTCGTGGGCGGATCCACCATGCACCACAGCCACACCCAGAACCGCCAGCCGGCGCGGCAGTCCGGCAGGCTCAGGATCTCGCGGTTGGTCTTGAACGCGGTCATCACGGCCCACAGGAGCGGGAACGCCGTGAAGATGCCCCACAGCACGAGGAACCCGGAGTTGAGCAGGTTCAACGGGTTGAGACGCTCCCGCCGCGCGGGAACGGGCGCCGCGTCCGGCGCGGCCGGCGCGGGCGCGTCCGCGGGCGGCGTCACGTGCTCCGTGGCGGCGGTCACGAGAACTCGACTCGGTCGCGCCGCGTGGCCCGCATGGCCAGCACGGCGATGATCAGGGTGAGGAAGAACAGCGTGACGCCCATGGCGGAGGCGTAGCCGAAGTTGAACGCCTCGAAGGCCGTCCGGTAGAGGTTCAGCCCGATCACGTCACCGGACCGGGAGGGCCCGCCAGCGTTGCCGAGCATGATCTGCACCAGCGCGAACGCGTCCAGCGCGATGATCGCCAGGTAGATCCAGGCCACTTGGACGCTGTCCCAGAGCAACGGCACGGTGATGCGCCAGAACGTGGTGAACCGGCTCGCCCCGTCCAGCAGCGCCGCCTCGTACACGTCTCTGGGTATCGACTGCATCCCGGCGGAGAACAGCACGATGTAGAACCCGACGTTCATCCACACCATGGCGGCCAGCACCCACCAGAACGCGGTGCCCGGGTTGCCGAGCCAGCCCTCGTTCGGGGTGAGCCAGCCCAACCAGAACCCGTCCAGCGACCGGTCGACCAGACCTCGGCCGGGGGCGAGGAGGTACAGCCACAGCACGCCGATGATGGCGACCGAGAGCACCTGCGGGAAGAAGTAGATCACCCGGTAGACGGCCGACCCGGCCACGCCGCGAATCCCGGCGCGGCCGCGTCGGCCGCCGATGTTGAGCATGGAGGCGAAGAACAGACCCATGATGATCGTGATCACGGGCAGGCAGGCCAACAGGATCAGGTTGTTGACCAAGGCGGTGTGAAACTGGTCGTCTTCGAGCAGCCGCCGGTAGTTGGCCAGGCCGATGAACTCGACGTTTCCCGAGAACCCGCTCCACCGGGTCAACGAGATGTAGAAGGCCTGCAGGTACGGGGAGACCACATAGACCCCGTACAGCGCCACAGGTGGCGCGAGGAAGGCCACCAGGAACGGGTATTTGCCGTGTCGCATCGAGTCGCCGATCTCCGCTGCTACGCGCGCCTTCTCAGCGCTTGAACTTCGTCACCGAGTCGTCGTCGCGGATGTCCTTCGCGGCCTTCTCGCACCGCTTGACCCACTCAGCAGGCTTGATCCGGTTGGCGAGCAGGTCGCCGGTGGCCGCGTCGATGGCGGGGTTCTCCATCGTCTTGTACCAGGTCGGGTACATCCAGTTGAACACGTTCTCCCCCGCCGCCTTCAGCACACCGGCCGCGGAGCTGAGCCCGGGCGAGAGCTCCAGCCCGTCCGCCGCGCCCTGCACCGCGGTCAGGCTCGAGACCATCTCACTGAACCCGGACGCGCCCTCCTTGGACAGCATCCGCCGCAGGTACTCCAGGCCGCCGGCCGCGTTCTTCGCCTTGGTCGGGACGAGGAAGGGCTCGCCGGCCGTGGCGCGGATCCCCTCGTACGGCAGGGCCGAGTCGTTCGACAGCAGCGGCTCCGGCGCCACCGTCATCTCGAAGCCCTCCGGCGTGGTGTCCTTCTGCTCGTTCTCCAGCCACGACCCGCAGGGCACGAACGCGGCCTTGCCCTCCGTCCAGGCGGTCTGCGCCTGCACGTGGTCCATGCCTTCGGTGCCCTTGAGGATGAAGCCCTGCTTCTTCAGCTCGTACAGCCGGGTCGCCGCCTCCAGGATCGCCTCCTGCTCCCAAGCGCCGGGCTCCAGGTTGTCCAGCTTGACCAGGATGTCGGGGCCGGCCTGCTTGGTCGCCATCGACAGCAGCGGCCAGTTCATGTAGCGGGGGTGTTTGCCCTGGTACGTCCACGGCGCGATCCCGGCCTTCTTGATCTCCTTGCACAGCGCGACCATGTCGTCCCAGGTCTGCGGGTACTCCCAGCTGTGCTTGTCGAACAGCGACTGGGAGTACCAGATGCCGAAGACGGTGAAGGCGTAGTTGAGCTGGTACGGCTTGCCGTCGAAAGCGCCGGACTCGATGGTGCCGGGGATCAGCGTGTCCCGGACCTTGACCTTGGGGTCGTCCACCGACGGGGCGTCGAACAGCTCGGTGAGGTCGAGCAGCTGGCCCTCCGAGACCAGCTTGCCCGGGTCCATCTGGTTGGCGCCGGAGTTGTTCACCACGTCCGGCGGGCTTCCGGAGACGAACCTCGACTGCAGCGCCTTGGCGATCTCCTCGGTCTTGGAGTGCTTGATCTTCGCCTTCGGGAACGCTTTCTCGTACAGCGGCTCGTGGATGTCGGTGGCGTACTTGTCGGTGAATCCGCCGTTGAAGATGACGACCTCGAGCGGAGCGTCCTCCTTCACGCCGAGCGGGTTCTTCGCGCTCTTCTTGCCGCGCTCGGCCTCCTCGTTCTCGCCACCTGCGGTGGCGCAGCCGGCGAGCAGGCCGCCCGCCGGGGAAACGACCAGCCCGGCGATCGCGGCCCTCTGCAGCAGCCCGCGCCGGCTCAAATCCGATGTGTCTGACGGTAGTGACATCGCCTTCTCCTAAGGTCTATCAGGCGGTACGCCGGATCCGGCCGGCGTAACGGGACTCGAGGGCCTGATTGTGCTCGTCCCCGCCGGGGACGTTCGCGGACAGGTAAACAGGTGGAGTATGCCCTGCCTCCAGCAGTCGGCGCACGACCTCAGCGGTGAGCATTTGAGCAAGCAACGCACCTGTTATGGACGAAATCGCGCAGACCGCGCCGCCCCCAGGCAGCGGAAGCGCAGAATCCCCGTACGGGGCCCCGTTGTCGAGCGCCACGTCGGCGATCTCGACCAGCCGGCGCCCTGACGGATGACGGCTGGGCAGCCGGGCGGACTGGCCCGCGGAGGTGATCGCCACCAGAGCGTGCCCCTTCTCCTTGACCAGCAGCGCCAATTCCACCACGGAGCCGTTGATGCCCGAGTTCGAGGCGATCACGAAGACGTCCTCGGGCTGCACCGCGGCCAACTCGTAGATCCGGCGTGCCGTCGACGGGTCGCGTTCGAGCTTGTTGTCGAGGAGCAGCGCGATCGGCTCGCCACCATGGATCACCAGATCACGCAGGGCCAACCGGTTCGATGGCACCAGACCTCCCGCGCGGCCCGCGATCTCCATCGCGAGAGCCTCGGAGTGGCCGGAGCCGAACGCCTGCACCACGCCCCCTTTGAGCAGGGACGCCGCCACCAGATCCGCCGCGGCGGCGAGCGGCGGCGTCTCAGCGGCGGCAACCCGCGCCACCGCCTCCTGCACGGCCGCGAGGTACGCCTGGCCACTGATGGCCGACTTGTCCCCCCGTAGGGTCTGCTCAGTCGTCACGTTGCTTCAAAGTTCCTTTCAGGGTAGGTGTTAGTTTGTGAAGATACTTTCTGCCTGTGACGCATTGTCAAGGGACAACCCGGGGCATGGGAATACCCTGGCTGAGCTTTCGAGTCCGGTATGACCGATTCGTTGCTGCTTGGGCTGGACATCGGCGCGAGCGTCAGCCGCGCGCTCGTGGCCGACGCTGACGGCCGCCGGCTGGGCGAGGGCAGGGCCGCCGGGGGCAACCCGTCGGGCCGCCCCGTTGACCAGGCCCTGTCCGCCATCGCCGACGCGCTGCGCGCGGCGCTGTCCGGCGTCGACCCCCGACAGGTGCGAGGCGCGGTCGTCGGCCTCGCCGGCGTGGGGCGGCTGCAGGAGCCCGATGTCGCCGAGCGGTTCGCGCGGATGTGGCGCTCGGTCGGGCTGACGTGCCCGTGCGGGCTGGTCGCGGACGCGGCCGTGGCGTTCGCGGCCGGTTCCCCCGCCAGCGCCGTGACACTGCTGCTCGCCGGCACCGGCGCCACCGCCGCCGAGATCGCCGAACGGCGGCCACGCACGGTCGCGGATGCTCACGGGTGGCTGCTCGGTGACCTCGGCTCGGGCTTCTGGGTCGGCCGCGAGGCGGTGCGCGCCGTGCTGGCGTGCCTGGAAGGGCGGGCGCCGGAGACGCCTCTGGCCCGCCGGGTGCTCGCCGAACTGCTCGGCGCAGAGCATGTGACGCCGGGCCGGGACGCGGTCAACTCGGTGATCAACGCGGTGCGGCGGGACGCGCCGGTCGACCTGGCGCGGTTCGCCCGCACGGTCTCGAACGCCGCCGAGAACGGCGACCCCGTCGCCTGCGACATCGTCGCCCGGGCGGCCGGTCACCTGATCGACACGGCGAGCCTGGTGCGCCCCGACACGGCCTCAGCCGACCCGCTGGTGCTCGCGGGCGGCATGCTGATCAACGACGGGCCGGTCTCCGCCGCGGTGCGTGACGCGGTGGCGCGGCGATGGCCGAGCGCGCCGGTCAGCGTGGCGCGCGACGGCGCCGCCGGGGCGGCGTGGCTCGCCGCGCTGGAGCACGCCGACCTGACCTGCTCGGCCGAGGAACTCCACGCGAGACTGCTGCCCGAGCCAAACTGACAGCCAGATCGTGCGCGTTTTGCAACACAACTGTTGTCCTCGGGGCCGCCTCACCTGCGGAGTTCCCAGAACGCCACCGCGGCGGCCGCGGCCACGTTGAGGGAGTCCACGCCGCGACTCATCGGGATCTTCGTCCGCAAGTCGCTGGCCGCCAATGCGTGCCGTGACAGGCCGGCGCCCTCCGCGCCGAGCAGCAGCGCCGGCCGCCGGCGCGTCGCAGCGTCCAGCGCGTCGATCGGGACCGCGTCGTCCGCCGGGGTCAGCGCCACTACGACGAAGCCCGCGTCCCGCACCTCGTCCAGGCCGCCGGGCCAGTCGGCGAGCCGCGCGTACGGCACCGCGAACACCTCGCCCATGCTCACCCGCACGCTGCGCCGGTAGAGCGGGTCCGCGCACGACGGTGACAACAGGACCGCGTCGATCCCGAGCGCCGCCGCGGCCCGGAAGATGGCGCCGAGGTTGGTGTGATTGTTGACGTCCTCCAGGATCGCCGCCCGCCGGGCGTCCGCCAGCACGTCGGCGACCGACGCGGGGCTGCGCCGGTGGAACGAGGCGAGGACGCCCCGGTGCACGTGGAAGCCGGTGATCTTCTCCAGCACGTCGGCCGACGCCGCGTACACCGGCGCGTCGCCGGCCCCCAGGTCGGCCAGTTGGCCGACCCGCTTGGCGTCGACCAGCGCCGAACGCAGCCGGTAACCGGCCCGCAGCGCACGCCGCAACACCAGCTCGCCCTCGGCGATGAACAGCCCGTGTGGCGGCTCAAACCGGGTGCGCAGCGCCACGTCGGTCAGCGCGCGGTAGTCCGCGATGCGCTCGTCGTCCGGGTCCTCGATCGGCACAGGCTGCTCAGACACCGGGAGATTCTCCCCTACCCGGAGGCCGGACGGCCCGGGGCCGGCAGCGACCTGCCCGGCCGCTGCCGCACTGCCCGATCAGGAGGGCCGCTGCCATCCCTGCGGCGGCTGGCCCTGCTGCGGCGCGGAGCCAGTGGCCGGTCCCGGCCCGGCCGGGCCGGGACCCTCGGTGAGCTCAGGCGGGCCGGTGACAGCAGGCCGGCCGGCCGGCTGCCGCGCTGCCTGGGCCGCCTCCCGCACCGCGCTCTCGGCCTCCCGCTGCGCGTCCTCCGCGGCCGCCCGCGCCTCCTCGGTGATCCTGGCGATCTCCTCGGACTCCTCGCCGCTGACGGTGGCCTCGGCCGGCTGGTCCTGCAGTCGGCCGACCACACTGCCGATGCCTTCCAGCGCCTTGGTCAACTCCGACGGGATGATCCACAGCTTGTTCGCCTCACCCTGCGCGATCAGGGGCAGCGCCTGCACGTACTGGTACGCCAACAGCTTCGGATCCGGGTTGGCGCGGTGGATCGCGTCCGCGACCATGCGGGTCGCCTTGGCCTGGCCCTCGGCGTGCAGCACCTGCGCCTCCCGGGAGCCTTCGGCGCGCAGGATCGAGGCCTGCTTGTCGCCCTCGGCGGTCAGGATCTGCGACTGCTTGTGTCCCTCGGCCTGCAGGATCGCGGCCCGGCGGTCCCGCTCGGCGCGCATCTGCTTCTCCATCGAGTCCCGGATGCTCGGCGGCGGGTCGATCGCCTTGATCTCCACCCGGGTGATCCGGATGCCCCACTTGCCGGTGGTCTCGTCCAGCACTCCGCGCAGCTGCCGGTTGATGTCGTCCCGGCTGGTGAGCGCCCTCTCCAGGTCCATCGATCCGATCACGTTACGCAGGGTAGTGACCGTGAGCTGCTCGATCGCCTGCAGGAAGTCCTCGATGGCGTACACCGCCAGCCGGGGATCGGTCACCACGTAGTAGAGCACCGTGTCGATCGAGACCACGAGGTTGTCGGAGGTGATCACCGGCTGTGGAAGCGACGTGAACACCTGCTCCCGCAGGTCCACCTTCTCCCGCACCTTGTCGACGACCGGCATCAGCAGGTTCAGCCCGGGTTGCAGCGTGATGCGGTAACGGCCGAGCCGCTCCACGATGTACGCCTCCTGCTGGGGCACGATCCGGACCGCCCGGACCAGCACCACCAACGCGAAGGCCGCGACTCCCAGTAGAAATACATACAGCAGCGCTTCCACGCTCAGACGTCCTTCCAGACCAGCGCCGTGGCGCCCTTGACTTGCACGACTTTGACACGGTCCCCCGGCTCCATGACCTGCGTGCCGTCGAACGACCGCGCCGTCCAGGTGTCTCCCTGCACCTCGATCAGACCCCGGTCCGCGTCGACCCGATCCACGACCACGGCCACCGCTCCCTCGATCTCCGCGACGCCCATCGGCCCCGCCTCGTCGGGGTGGTGCGTGATGCGCTTCCGGATGAACGGGCGCACCACGCCGACGGTCAGCGCCGAGACCACGGCGAAGGCGATCACCTGGACCAGCAGATTCCCCCCGAGGAACGCCGCGCCGGCGGCCGCGAAGGCTCCCACCGAGAGCATCAGCAGGGTCAGGTCCACAGTGATGACCTCGGCCACGGCGAGCCCGATGCCGACGATCAACCAAATGACTGCTGCCACGTCCCAGATCCTGTCACGAGATCGCCACGCGTGAGGGGCCGCGACGGCCTCGGTGAGCCGTCATCGACGGACATCTGACACCGTTGAGGTCCACGCGCCAGCCGAAAGGAGCACCGTGCTGCTTCCCGAGACCTCCGCCCGGATCGACGCGCTCGTCTCGTCCCGGCAGTCACAGGGCCGCGCCCCGTCGCTGATCGCGGCCGTGGTGCGCGACGGGGCGGTCGCGCACGTCGCCGCCGCCGGGACGACGCCCGAGCCGACCGCCGACACCCAGTACCGCATCGGCTCCATCACCAAGACATTCACCGCTGCCATGATCATGCAGTTGCGCGACGAAGGGCGCCTGGAGCTCGACGACCTGCTCCAGCGGCACATGCCCGGCGCGCCGGTCGGCGGAGTGAGCGTGCGGCAGCTTCTGGGCCACGTCTCCGGGCTGCGGCGCGAACCGGACGGGCCCTGGTGGGAACGCGCCGCCGGCACGTCCCTGGAGGAGTTCCTGGACGGGCTCGACCCCGGCATGCTGGTGCACAAACCGCACCGGCAGTTCCACTATTCGAACGTGGCGTACGGGCTGCTGAGCGCGATCGCCCGCCGGATCACGGGGGAATCCTGGATCGACCTGGTCGGCAAGCGGCTGCTGACGCCGCTCGGGCTGACCCGCACCACGTACGCGCCGCAGGAGCCCTTCGCCCGCGGCTACGTGGTGCATCCCTGGCACGACACGCTGCGTGAGGAGCCGCGCCACGACGCCGGGGCGATGGCGCCGGCCGGGCAGCTGTGGAGCACCGTCGAGGACATGGCGCGCTGGGCCGGGTTCATCGCACGCCCCGACCCCGACGTGGTCAACCCCACGACGGTGGACGAGATGACAGCCCCCGTGGCGATCAGCGACCTGGAGTCCTGGTCCGCGGGGCAAGGGCTTGGATTCCAGCTCTGGCGCCGCGGCGAGCGGGTGCTGGTCGGCCACAGCGGATCCATGCCGGGGTACGTCGCGTTCCTGACGGTGCACCGCACGTCCGGAGTCGCGGCCGTGGTGTTCGCCAACGCGTACAACATCACGTTCCGGCCCGGCGAGCTCTGCGGCGACATCGTCACCGAAGTGCTGGACCGCGAGCCGGAGCCGCCGCGGCCGTGGCGTCCCTCCGACCCGCCGCCGGCCGCGATCGCCGAGCTGTGCGGCCGTTGGTGGTTCATGGGAACGGAGTTCGAGGCGAGCGCCGACGGGGACGAGTTGGCAATCCGCCCGATGGGCTCCCCGGCCCCGCCGTGGCGGTTCGCCGCCGACGGACCGGACCGGTGGCGTGGCCGCGCCGGCATGAACGACGGCGAGGCGCTGACCCTGCGGCGCGACAGCGACGGCCGGGTCGTCATGCTCGACATCGCGACGTTCGAGTTCACCCGCGATCCCTGGCCGGACATCTGAGGCGACTCATTCCGGAGCCGTCACCACGAAGTCGATCAACCGCTCCACGGCGCCCAGCAACGGGGCCTCCACATCGTGGAAGTCGTTCACCGAGCCGAGCACCCGCCGCCACATCGTCTGCGGGTCGGAGACCCGCAGCGCCGCGCACACCCCGTCCTTCCAGGGCACGCTCTTCGGAATCTCCGGCCACCGCGCGATGCCGAGCGCCTTCGGCTTCACCGCCTGCCAGATGTCCACGTACGGATGCCCGGTGATCAGCACGTACGGCGAGCCGACCGACGCCGCGATCCGGCTCTCCTTGCTGCCCGGCACCAGATGGTCGACCAGCACGCCGAGCCGGCGGATCGGGCTGGGGCCGAAGCCGCGCACCGCCGCCGGCAGGTCGTCGATGCCGTCGATCGGCTCCACGACGACGCCCTCCACGCGCAGGTCGTCGCCCCAGATCCGCTCCACGAGCGCCGCGTCGTGCGCGCCCTCCACCCAGATCCGGCTGGCTCGCGCCACCCGCGCGGCGGCCCCTGCGACCGCGACCGACCCCGATGCGGTGCGCCGCCGGGCAGCCTGTCGCGGCCCGGCGGCCGGCTTGCGCAGCGTGGCCGGCTCGCCCTCGTGCAGGAACGCGGCCGGCAGCATCGGGAACAGCCTCCGCTTGCCGAACCGGTCCTCCAGCACCACCGCGTCGGCCTCGAAACCCACCACCGCGCCGCAGAACCCGGTCTCTGCGTCCTCGACCACCAGGTCTGCCTCGGCGTCGACCACCGGGACCGTCCTGCGCCGCCGCCAGTCGCCGGCGAGCACGTCGGCGGTGTGCTCGACGCGGCCGCCGTCCTCTCTGCCCATGGACATGACGCTAGAACCGCGCCGCGCCGCGCGGTCGGAGGCACGCCGCGCATACCCTGGGCAGGGTGACGCGAGACCCCCGACCGCGGCCCCCGGCGCCCCGTCTGTCGGTCCGCCTGGCGCCGTGGATCCGGGCGTGGCGGGCCGGGCTGGCGCCGTACGACGACGTGACGCCCGCCGTGGCCGGCGACGACGACCACCTCTGCCGAGACTTTCCCGGAACCTGGCGCGACGTGCCGCTCGCCGAAGGGCTGACCGTGCTCGCCGACGTCGACCCGGACCGGATCCGGCTGGTGCTCCCGGCGCCCGGGGATCCGCGAGGACTGCCGGGCCCCGGCCCTTTCACCAGCGCGGCGCTGCTCGCCGGGGAAGGCGTGATCGCCGGCGGCTTGGGACTGACGCCCGAGCTGGAGGAGCATCGCTCCGGCTCGGGCGACGTGTGGCACACCGTGACCTGGCGGGCGCGCCCGCTGCCGGACGAGCCGCCCCGGGACAGCCATCTGCCCAGCGCCGCCGAGGCCGAAGCGGATCTCTCCACGACCCTGACCTCCGCCACCGAGCAGCTGCTCTCGCTGGAGGTGGCCCGCTGGCGGCCGGAGCTGGCGCAGGCGCTCACGTCGCTGCGCCGCGGCGGGACCGGCGCGGAGCTGCCGCCCGGGTACGACCCGCGCAGCCGCCGCCTGTACGCCAGAGCCAGCGTTCTGGACCAGGTGCTCTCCCTCGCGGCCGGGGATCCCGTGGGAGGCGCCGTCACCGCTCACGAGGCCCAGCAGCGGTCGCACGCGCTGCGACCGCTCGCCACGGCCTGCCGGCGGGCGCTGATGGCGGCCTGCAACGCGCCGCTGCGCGGCTGAGGCTCACACCCCGCCGCCGCCGACCAGCGTGCGCCAGGTGTTCTCCCCGACGACGCCGTCGGCCGTCAAGCCGTTGTGCCGCTGGAAGTCCCGCGCCGCCGCCTCAGTGGCCGGACCGAAGGCGCCGTCCACCGCCAGTCCGTACGCGTGCTTGTTGAGTTGCCGCTGCGCGCCCCGCACCGCGTGCCCGCTGTTGCCGCGCCGCACGGTCACGACGAGAGCGCGCCACGTCGCCGCGCCCACCACGCCGTCTGGGCTCAGCCCGTTCGCCGCCTCGAACTCCTTGACTCTGGCCTCTGTGGCGGAGCCGAAGATTCCGTCCACTGTGGTGGGATAGCCGCGGTAGGTGAGCAGGTGCTGCACGGTGCGGACGTTGGGTCCGGTGTCGCCGCGCCGTGCCGTGCGCCAGGCCACCGTGCTCAGGCAGCCGCAGTTGGTGGTCCACCGGCAGATCGACTTCACCCAGCCGGAGCTGGTCCTGCGGTAGCCGTCGTGGCAGCGGCGCTCGATCGAGCAGGCGCACGCCCCGCACGCGCCCTGGTGGCGCCAGAGCCAGCCGTCGTACGTGCCGGAGTAGCACTGGTTCGGCCGCAGCACCCAGGTGCTGCCGTCGTTCTTGTGGAATCCGGTCTGCGTGCCGCTGACGGCGCAGGAGTCGGCGAAGATCGTGCTCGGCCCGCATCCCGGAGAGCAGTCGTGGTCCGACGCGTACGACGGGCAGGCGCCGTAGATGTCGTACCCGTCGGCGTACGCGCGGCGGGCGGCGGGAAAGACGCTCAGCGCCGCCATGCCCAGCGCCGTGCCGGTGCGCAGCAGGTTGCGCCGGGAGAACGCCCAACGGGCCACCTCGCGGACGCCGCTGACAGCCGGGCGCCGCACGACCGTGCCGGCGACGGGCTCTGGTCCTCGCAGTTCGGGCACTGCCGACATCGTCATCACGGACCTCCCAGTTCAGCGGAGTCGGGCACGTGGGACAGCAGCCCGCGCAGGGCCGCCCGGGAACCGACGGTCTCGGCGGCGAGGACGCGACCGTCGGCGCCGACCACCACCCCGTACGGCGCCGCGATCACGTCGTGGCGGTCGAACAACTCGGCCTGGTGGCCGTAGCTGGGAATCGGCGTGTCGGACCCCAGCGGCGCCGCGTCCGCCGGCGCCGCCGTGCGGTAGAGCGCCCGCCACCGCATGCCGCGGTGGCGACCGGCCTCGTCGAGCACCTCGGCGCACACGCCGCAATCCGCGTCCAGGAACAACAACACCATGGGCGCGGGTGGCTCGGGGCGCAGCCACTCGAACCCCGGCGCCGTCGCGCCGAGCGGCGGCCCTGCCGGCCGGGATCGGCCGGCGCCGGAGGACAGCGCGTGGACCTGCCGCACCAGCCCGGACACCACCAGGGCGAGCAGCAGGATCGCCACCCAACTGAGGATCAACGCGCTGGTCTGGAAACTCATGCGACGACCTCCTCCGCCCGAAGCCGGCCCGGCAGGTCCGGCGGCGCCGACCGGTCCGGCGCGGCCGGCTCGCGCATCGCCAGCGGCAGGACCCACAGGAGCGTCGTGAACACGGCCGCTGCGGCCGCCACGACGACGAGGTCCGCGCTGATCCGGACAGGACCCATGATCGAGCCCGACGTCGTCAGCGCGACCAGCGCCAGGGCCGCCAGCGCGCCCGCCCGCGTCACCGTCCAACCGGAGGTCGGCGTCTCCCAGCGGGAGCAGCCGCACGAGCCGGGACGCCGGCTCGACCAGACGTGCCAGCCGTATGCGGCGTTCCCGGTGAACAGCAGCGCGCTGCCCGCCAGCGCGGCCGGCAATGCCCGGCCGTGGCCGCCGACCAGGCCGACCAGCCCGGCGCCGCACAGCAGCGCCTCCGCCGCGGTGACCGCTGCGGCGAACCCGGCGGGCGCGGGAAGCACACCGTGCGCGGCCAGGGCGCGCCGCAGCACCGACGGCGCGGTCGCGCGCTCGACCAGGGCGACGAGCAGCGTCAACAGCACCGTCCACGCGGCGACGCTGCCGAGGAGCGCGGACACGACGGGCTCACTCAGCCGTCGCCAGCCGCAGTCGGCCGATCAGCTCCGGCGCCTGATCGGCCGCGGCGCCGGACAGCGGCAGCACGGTGGCCCACACGTCGCGGGCGGCCAGCACGAAGTACGGCGAGCCGTCGGAGAGCCGGTCCCGGAACAGCTCGCCGGCAGGTGTCTGGCGGCCCTGCCACCGCGGCAGTTGCTCGGCGTGGCGAGGCGTGAGCGGCGACAGCTCCAGCAGCCCCAGGCCGCCGATCTCCTTCACCACAGTCGCCGGAGCGGCGAAGGCGCCACGCCGCCGCGGCCGCACGGCGAGGCCGTCAGGGTGCTCGTCGAGGCGCAGCGCGCGGAGCACACCGAGCACGTCGCTGGACGTGGCGCGGTACAGGTGGGTGAAGAGGCTGTGCCGCCTGCCCTCCCACACGGCGGTCAGGCGCTCCTCGCGGAGCCGGATGCGGGGGTCGTACGGGCGGGTCCGGGCGGTGAGCAGCGTGCCGCCCTCGTATCGCAACTCCTCGTCGAACCGGTCGACGCCCACCGCGCGCGCGACGTCCCGGCCCAGGTTCGCGGGGCCGGCGGTGAGCTCGTGCCGGCGGCCGTCGATGGTCACTTCGACGACCGAGGTGGCGGAAGCGCTGAGGTCGAGCGGACCGGAGATCAGGAAGCGGCGGCCGTCCAGCGCGCGATGCGCGACACGTTCCTGTGGCGGCGACACGACGACCACCCTCCAGCCGGCAGGGGCCGGCAATCAGTGACAGTCACACACGCTGATGTGTAGTTATATTGCAGCGATTCGCGCGATCCGTCCACTGTTGACGGCGTGGCGCGGATTCAGCGAGCCGGCGCGCAGCAGCCGGCAGGGCACGCGTCCCAGACCGGCAGCGCCCCGAGCCGCCGCCGCGGCTGCCCGGCCAGACGCTCGGCGACCAGCTCACGCACCATCGCGACGAACCGCGGATCCGTGCCAGGGGCAGCCGCCCGCGCGTACGCCAGGCCCAGCCGCTCCGCGGTCGCCGCCGCCTCGTGGTCGAGATCCCAGACCACCTCCAGGTGGTCGCTGACGAAGCCGATCGGGCTCACCGCCACAGCCGTGACGCCGGCGTCGGCGAGCCGCTCCAGATGGTCGTTGACGTCCGGCTCCAGCCACCGAACCCGCGGCGGCCCGGAACGGCTCTGCCAGACCAGGTCGTACGGCAGCTCCGGAGCCGCCGCCGACGCCACCAGACGCGCCGTCTCGGCCAGCTGGTCGGAGTAGCGCCGCCCCTCGGGCCCGGAGGTCTCGTTCATCCGCTCCGGGATCGAATGCGCGGTGAAGATCAAGCGAGGCCTCGCCTCCCCGAGCTGGGCCAGCGACGCCAGCGCCGTTCGCACCGCGTCGGCGTGCGGCTCGACGAAGCCCGGATGGTCGTGGAAGTGGCGGATCTTGTCGACGACCGGCGCGTCCTCGCCGACCTCGGCGCGGGCGCGGGCGATGTCCTCCAGATACTGCCGGCACGACGAGTACGACCCGTACGCGCTGGTGACGAGGGCCAGCGCTCGGCGCACCCCATCGTCCCGCATCCGTCGCAGCGTGTCGGTGAGCAGCGGATGCCAGTTGCGGTTGCCCCAGTACCACGGCAGGTCGATCCCGGCTCGGGCGCATTCGCCGCGCACCGCGTCGAGCAGCGCCCGGTTCTGGGCGTTGATCGGCGACACGCCCCCGAACGCCCGGTAGTGCTCGGCCACCTCGGCCAGGCGGGACGCCGGCACGCCACGGCCCCTGGTCACGTTCTGCAGGAACGGGATCACATCGTCGGGCCCCTCCGGGCCGCCGAACGACAACAGCAGCAATGCGTCGTATTCGCTCACGGGCGGAACCTTAGCGGCCTGCGCCCGGACCCTAGACCCCCACCGCGTGGAAGCCGCCGTCGACATGCACGATCTCGCCGGTGGTGGCCGGGAACCAGTCCGACAGCAGCGCCAGGCAGCCTCGCGCCGCCGGCTCCGGGTCGGTCAGCTCCCAGCCCAGTGGGGCCCGGTTGGTCCAGGCCTCCTCGAACTGCTCGAAGCCAGGAATGCTCTTGGCCGCCATCGTGCGCAGCGGCCCGGCGGCGACCAGGTTCACCCGGATGCCCTGCGGCCCCAGCTCCCGGGCCAGGTAGCGGGCGGCCGACTCCGTGCCGGCCTTCGCCACGCCCATCCAGTCGTACACCGGCCAGGCCCTGGTCGCGTCGAAGTCGAAGCCGACGACCGAACCGCCCCGCCCCATCAGCGGCAGGCAGGCCGCGGTCAACGACTTCAGCGAGTACGTCGAGATGTGCAGCGCCGTGGACACGTCCTCCCACGGGGCGGTCATGAAGCCGCCGCCCAGACAGCTCGGCGGGGCGTACCCGATCGAGTGCACCACGCCGTCGAGGCCGTCCACGTGCTCGGTGACCATGCCGGCGAGGGCTTCCAGATGCTCGTCGTTCGTGACGTCCAGCTCGATCACCGGGGGCGGCGCGGGCAGCCGCTTGGCGATCCGCTCCACCAGCGAGAGTCGCCCGTAGCCGGTCAGCACCACCGTGGCGCCCTGCTCCTGCGCCAGCTTCGCCACGGAGAACGCGATCGACTGGTCGGTGATCACACCTGTGACGAGCAGTCGCTTGCCGTCGAGCAGACCCATGCTTTTCCTCTCTCAGTCACCCGTGCCGGGAGCTCAGTGGCCCATTCCCAGGCCACCGTCGACCGGGATCACCGCGCCCGTGACGTACGCCGCCGTGTCGCTGGCGAGCCAGGCCACTGCGCTGGCCACCTCGTCCGTGCTCGCGAACCGGCCCAGCGGCACAGTGCCGAGGATCTCCTCACGCCGCTTGCCGGCCAGCCCCGCGGTCATGTCGGTCTCGATGAAACCAGGCGCCACCACGTTCGCGGTGACGTTGCGGGATCCCAGCTCCCGCGCGAGGGAACGGGCCATGCCGACGAGCCCGGCCTTGCTCGCCGCGTAGTTCACCTGCCCCGCGCTGCCGGACAGCCCGACCACCGACGAGATGAAGATCATCCGGCCCCAGCGACCGCGGATCATCTTGGTCGCGGCCCGCTTGGCGCAGCGCCAGGCGCCGGTCAGGTTCGTGTCCAGGACCCGCCCGAACTGCTCCTCGCTCATGCGCAGCAGCAGGATGTCGTCGGTGATGCCGGCGTTGGCGACCAGCACCTCGACCGGCCCCAGCTCCTGCTCCACCGCAGCGAACGCGGCGTCGACCTGCTCCGGGTCCGTGATGTCGCACCGGACTCCGAACAGGCCCTCGGGAACCTCGCTGCCCCGGTGCGTGACCGCCACCCGGTCGCCCTGCTTGGCGAACTGGTTGGCGATCGCCAGGCCGATCCCGCGATTGCCACCGGTCACCAGAATCGTACGAGGCACGCCAGCGACTCCTTCCCGCAGTGCTGGGAGAAACTCCAGCACACCGCCGCATGGAGATTAGGCCCTACCTCCGGGTAGCGGGTAACCGGCCCTGGCCGGTAACCGGCCCGAGCCGCCGCCGGCCAGGCAGTGGCGCGCCTCACGGGATCCGCGACGTCCAGAGCAGGCTCATCCCGGCCGCCGCGAAGCCGAACAGCATCGCCAGCCCGATGAACCACTGGCTGATCTCCCGCGCGGCGGTGCGGCGCCCGATCGAGGAGCCCATGTCCTGGTAGATCTGCTTGAGCTCCTCCGTGGTGTACGCCTCGTACGCGTGCCCCCCGGTGTCGGTGGCCAACCGCTCCAGCGACGCCCGGTCCACCTTCACGGGAATCGTCTGACCGTTGATGTCGACGGTGCCGCTGTCGGTGCCGAACGCGATCGTGGAGACCGGAACGTTCGCCGCGGACGCCGCCTCAGCTGCCTGCTCGACGCTGCGGCCGAAGGTTCGGAAGCCGTCGGAGAGCATCACGATCCGCGCCGGCGGCGGCTCCTTCGCCCCACCCGCCGGCACCGACTGGATCGCCTGCAACGACGCGAACACGGCCTCGCCGGTGGCGGTGCCCTCGCCCAACTCCAGGGTGTCCACGGACTGCCGCACCCGGCTGTGCTCCTTGGTCGGCGAGACCATCACGTTCGCCGACTTCGAGAACGCCACCAGGCCCACGTTGAACGTCTCGGGGAGCTGTTTGACGAAGTCCTTGGCCGCGGCCTTCGCGGCGGTGAAACGGTCCGGCTCGACGTCCTTGGCGTCCATGGACAACGACACGTCGATCGCGAGGATCACCGTGGCGCGCTCCATCGGCTCCTGCACGTCCACCGCTGGCCGCGCCATCCCCACCGACAGGATCAGCAGGCACAGCAGGAAGGCTGTCGCCGCCGCGTGCCGCCGCCAACCCAGCCCTTTCGGCGCGATCCGGCGCAGCAGGTCGACGTTGCTGAACTTCACCGCCGTGGCGCGCCGACGCAGCTGCGCCCAGACGTAAAGGCCGGCCAGCGCCAGCACGGGCAGCACAGCCAGCAGCCACCACGGAGCGAGGTACCGGATCATCGCGTGGTCCCCCCGGTGCGCGCGTGCCGCTGCGCGGCCACGAAGCGCACGATGTCGATCAGCCAGTCAGAGTCGGTGCGCAGCCGAAGCTGGGCAACGCCGGCGCGCCGCAGCGAGGCGGCGATCTCGGCGCGCTGCGCGGCTGCCTGCTCGGCGTACCGGGCGCGGAGCTTGGCGTCAGAGGTGTCCACCTCGTGCACGACCCCGGTCTCCGGATCCACGAACTCCAGCACGCCGACGCCCGTCAGCTCCAGCTCCCGCGGGTCCACCACCTCGACCGCGAGCACGTCGTGACGCACCGCCAGCTTGCGCATCGGGCGTTCCCAGCCACTCGACGCGAGGAAGTCCGAGATCACCACCGCCATGCCACGCCGCCGGGGCGGCCGGTTCAGCGAGTCGATCAGCGCCGCCAAGTCACCACGCCCGCCAGCCGCGGGAGTCAGCGCCATGGAGCGCAGCAGCGCTTGGGCGCCCTTGCGGCCCGGCCGCGCCGGAATCCGGGTCACTCCGTCGCCCGTGCCGACCGCCGCGCCGATCCGGTTGCCGCCCCGCACCGTCAGATGCGCGATGGACGCCGCCGCGGCCAACGCCAGATCCCGCTTCAGACAGGTCGCGGTGCCGAAGTCCAGGCTCGCGGACAGGTCCAACGCCATCCAGGTCTCCAGCTCCCGGTCCGCGATCGTCTGTCGCACGTGCGGCACCGTGGTGCGCGCCGTCACCGGCCAGTCCATGCGGCGGACGTCGTCGCCGGGCCGGTACTCGCGCGACTCCCCCGCCTCGCTGCCCGGCCCGGGCAGCAGACCCAGGTAGTCGCCTTGCAGGAGGCCGTCCAGCCGGCGGGTCACCAGCAGTTGCAGCCTGGAGAGCACGAACTCGGCGCGCGCCGGGTCCGGCGGCGTCGGCGAGCCGGAGGCGCCGGGCTGTCCGCCCTGGCCGCCGCGCATCTTGCCGAACACCGCGAGTCCCGCTCGACTCACGCCGTGCGCCCGTTGCCGGGCCCGCCGGACCAGCTCTCACCACTCGGCGGCTGGCCGCCCGCGCCGGCCGCGCCGGACCCGGCGCCGCTGGACGGCTGCGTCTGCGGGCTCACCGCCACGGCTTTCACCGGCTGCGCCGCCCGGGCCGAGTTCGACCGAGCCTGCTGACCCTGAGCCGGCCGCTGCGCCGGGCCCTGCGCGCCGGCCTGACCCCGGACGTTCTGCCGCGGAGCCACCGACGGCGGCGGGACCGTCGCGAGCACCCGGGACACGACATGCTCGGCCGGAACCCCGTCCGCCAAGGCGTCGTACGACAGCACCAGCCGGTGCCGCAGAATGTCCGGCGCCACGTCCTGCAGGTCCTGCGGCAGCACGTAGTCGCGGCCCCGCAGCAACGCGATCGCGCGGGACGCGCGGACCAGGCCCAGCGAGGCGCGCGGGCTCGCGCCGTACTGCACCAGCGGCGCGACGTCGTTCAGACCGTGCGCGGCCGGCTCCCGGGTCGCGAAGACCAGCCGCACCGCGTAGTCGACGAGCGCGTTGTGCACGAAGACCTCGTCCGCCGTCTGCTGCAGCCGCAGCAGATCCCGCGGCGTGAAGATCGCCGTCGGCTCCGGCGGGGAGACGCCCATCCGGTAGACGATCTCCCGCTCCTCCACGTCGGTCGGGTAGCCCACGAGCACCTTGAACAGGAACCGGTCCCGCTGCGCCTCCGGCAGCGGATACACGCCCTCCTGCTCGATCGGGTTCTGGGTGGCCATCACCAGGAACGGCGCGGGCACCTCGTGCGTCTCGCCGCCGATCGACACCTGCTGCTCCGCCATCACCTCCAGCAGCGCCGACTGCACCTTCGCCGGCGCCCGGTTGATCTCGTCGGCGAGCAGGAAGTTCGCGAACACCGGGCCCAGCTCCACGTCGAACTTCTCCGCGCCCTGACGGTAGATCCGGGTTCCCACCACGTCGGCCGGCACCAGGTCAGGGGTGAACTGGATCCGGGAGAACGAGCCGCCCACCACCCGCGCCACCGTCTCGACGGCGAGCGTCTTCGCCACACCCGGCACGCCCTCGATCAAGCAGTGCCCACGCGCGAGCAGCGCCGTGAACATCCGCTCGATCATCACGTCCTGCCCGACGATGACGCGCTTTACCTCGAACAAGGCCTTCTCGAGCAGGGTGGCGTCCTGCGCGGGAGTGGTCTCTGTCGTCACGTGAACTCCACAACCTCTTCGGTCGACTAGCGGCAGCCAGTCCAAGCCTCGCACGCGCGCGCCATGGCCCCAACAACCACCCCGTGACGGCCGGCTCGGAGCGCCCGGCTCCGGCGCTCTCATGGCAATCCACTTCCCAGAATCGGGCGTTTTTCGGCAAGTGGCGCATGTCGCCCGCATCGCTCGTCGGAACAGGCCGTTCGCACAACGGAACCGGCCAAAGGGACCACGCCAGCGGGTAGACAGCAGCGGTCCAAGCATGTGTACGATTGCACCCGACGCCGGGCGGCTTCCCCCGTGGCCGCCCGGCGTCCTGAAGTCCTAGGGCCAGTGTGCTTGCGACGTTGTCGCCTCGCCGCTGGCCTTCGTTTATGCCAGCCGGGGGGACGACCCCCCGAACCCCCCGCGTGCGGCAGTCGTCCGCCTCCTTCTTCGCGCCGTCGCGCGCCTCCGCGCCGCTCGCCTCGCACTTGCGGCCCTTGCCTGCCTCCTTTCGCGCCGTCGCGCGCCTCCGCGCCGCTCGCCTCGCATTTGCGGCCCTTGTTTGTACGAAGTGCGCCTTGCTCTCGGCTCCGTGCTTCTCCTGCATCGGCTTGGCCCCTCGCCTGCCTCTGCTCCCGCCTCGCCCT
>WHSM01000507.1 GCA_009380105.1 Micromonosporaceae bacterium | reverse complement strand
CGCGGCGGTCAACGATCTGCTGGAGTCGCTTCCCGACTGACGCGTTTCCGCGCACCGCTTCAACCTGCCGTCACAACGGGGCGGTGCGGATCGCCTGGGTGCTTCGCAGGTGGTCGATCAACTGGTCGCGGAACCCTTCGAGGGCTTGGCGCACCCATCGTTCGGCGCCGGCGGGCCGGTTGGCTGCCAGCGCCTCCACCAACTCGGCGTGCTGGTGGGTGAGGGTGTCGCCGAACTGCCCGTGGGCCAGCCCGATGTGCTGTGCCCGCTCGGCGTGGTCCAGCAGGGTCGCGAGGATGTCGACCAGCCGGCGGTTGCCGCTGGCCTCGGCGACCGCGAGATGGAACTCCCGGTTGGCCCGCAGGAAAACAGTCCGGCTCGCCGGCTCGTTCGGCTGGTACGCCGCGCAAACCGCGTCCAGCCCGCGTAATCGCTCGGCGTCGACCCGGCCGCACGCCCGGATCGCCGCGAGGGTCTCCAGGCTCAGCCGCAGGTCGAAGACTTCCTCCACGTCCGAGATCGTCACGTCGGCCACCCGATGTCCCTGTCGCGGCACGGCGGTGATCAGGTGCTCGCGCCGCAGCCGGGCGAGCGCGCCGCGGACACCTGCCTTGCCCACGCCGTACCGGCTGGCGAGGGCCGATTCGCTGACCACGGCGCCGGGCGGCAGGGACAGCTGAACGATCTCCTCGCGCAACCGGTCGTAAGCGTGGTCCACCAGTCCCTCGCCCATGGTCTCCCTTGACATGTCAGAGAATCACTGCTGACATGTCAGCCTACGCACGTACGAGGGAGCTTCGCAATGATCGACACCCGGCACCTGATCCGGTACGGCGGCGAATTCGTCGACGACGTCATCGAACGGGCGCAGGGCTCCTGGCTGACCAGCGTCGACGGGCGGCGAATCCTCGACTTCACCAGCGGGCAGATGTGCGCGACCCTCGGCCACAGCCATCCTGACGTGGTGGACGCGCTGTCGGCCGCCGCTCGTGACGTGATCCACCTCTTCAGCGGCATGCTCGCGCCCGCGGTGCTGGAGCTGGCCCGTGAGCTGGCCGCCGCCCTGCCGGGATCGCTTGACAAGGTGCTGTTGGTCAACACCGGCAGCGAGTCGAACGAAGCCGCGCTGCGCCTCGCGAAACTCCACACCGGCGGCTTCGAGGTGCTCGCGATGTCCGGCTCCTGGCACGGCATGACCTCTGGCGCCTCGTCGAGCACGTACTCGGCAGGCCGGCGCGGCTACGGCCCGGGGCTGCCGGGCACGATGGCCCTGCCCACCCCGAACTGTTACCGCTGCCCGATCGCGCACTGCCGCGACCGGTGCGACCTGACGTGTCTGGAGGTCGGGATGAGCCTGGCCGACAGCCAGTCGGTCGGCGGGTACGCCGCGACGATAGTGGAGCCGGTGCTCTCCGCCGGCGGCATTGTCCCGCTGCCACCCGGCTACCTGGCGCGGCTCGCCCAGATGTGCCACGACCGGGGCATGCTGCTCATCGTCGACGAGGCGCAGACGGCGCTCGGCCGCACCGGCGAGATGTTCGCCTCGGAGGCCATGGGCGTGGTCCCCGACGTCCTCACGCTGTCCAAGACCCTCGGCGGCGGCGTTCCCCTGGCCGCGACGGCGACCCGCGCCGACATCGAGCAGGACTGCCACGACAAGGGTTTCCTGTACTTCACCTCGCACGTCTCCGATCCACTGCCGGCCGCTGTCGGCATCGCCGTGCTGCACGCAGTCGCCACACAGCGCCTAGCCGAGCAGGCACGGCTACTCGGCGACCGGCTCCACGACGGCCTGGCCGCCCTCGCACAGCGGCACGAAGCGATCGGGGACGTGCGAGGTATGGGGCTGCTGCTCGGGGTTGACCTGGTACAAGACCGGGACACCCGGGCCCCCGACGAGCGCCTCGGCGTCGCGGTCACACAGAGATGCCTGGAACTGGGGCTCAACGTCAACATCGTCAAGTTCCGCGGCATGGGCAGCGTGCTGCGGCTGGCGCCACCGCTGACCAGCAGCCCTTCTGAGATCGACCTGGGGCTGGACATCCTCGACCGCGCGCTCACCGACGCCGCCGCTGTGTAGGGCGGGGTGAGCCGGGAGCGGCGCCCGGCTACCCGGGCGAGACGATCCTGTGGTCGAACGCGTACACGATCGCGGCCGCGCGGTCCCGTAGGTCCAGCTTGGCGAAGATCCGGCCGATGTGGCTTTTCACCGTCACCTCGGAGATGTAGAGCCGCTCGGCGATCTCGGTGTTGGACAGCCCCCGGCCGATGAGCTGCAGCACATCCAGCTCGCGCGGCGTGAGCTGCTCGGGCGGACTCGGCGTCGCCGGCCCGCCCGACGGCGCGGCCCGATACGCCGCGAGCACCCGCCCCGTCACCGCCGGGTCCAGCAGCGCCTCGCCGGCCGCGACCGTGCGCACCGCGCGGATCAGCTCCTCCGCTGGTGAGTCCTTGAGCAGGAATCCGGCGGCCCCGGCTCGCAGCGCCCCGGAGAGCAACTCGTCGTCGTCGAACGTGGTGAGCACCAGCACTGGCGGCGCGTCCGGGCGGCGGCGCAGCCTGCGCGTCGCCTCGATCCCGTCCACGTGCCGCATCCGCAGGTCCATGACCACCACGTCGGGAGTGTGCTCGGCGACGGCGTGTTCCGCCTCGGCCCCGTCGGCGCACTCGGCGACCACGGCGAACCCGTCCTTGCGACGCAGGATCCGGCGCAGCCCGGAGCGTACGAGCTCCTGGTCGTCGACGAGCATCACTCGTATCGGCTGG
>WHSM01000187.1 GCA_009380105.1 Micromonosporaceae bacterium | reverse complement strand
CTGCCGGCGGACCCCGCCATCCCGGTCGGCGAGATCCCCGCCGCCTCCGGCGTCGAGCGCCCGTTCACCGCGGAGCTGCATCTGCTGCAACGGGAGGCGCGCACGGACGTGCCGGACGCCCTCTGGCACACCGGGTACGGCCTCCTGTTCGCGATCTACCTGCTGCTCTTCGGGGCCATGACGGCGTGCTACCTCCGCGCCTCGGCGCCCGACCGAGGGGCCAGGCCAGCCGGTGGCACGCAGCCCGCCGGACAGACCGTGACCGCCGGAAACGGCGCGACTGCCCGACCGGGACAGGAGATTCGCGCATGACCATGACCGCCGCCGCCACCGCGCAGACCGCCGACGGCGTCGACCTGCACGTGACGGTCAGCGACCCCCCGGACGCGCAGGTCGCCGTCGTGTACCTGCACGGTTGGTGCCTGTCGTCGGAGATCTACCGCTACCAACGGGCCGCGCTGACCGACCTCGGTGTGCCGGCACGGGTGGTGACGTACGACATGCGCGGCCACGGCCGCTCCGGCAAGGCGCCGCGGGGAAGCACCACGATCGCCCAGCTCGCGTCCGACCTCCGGGTGATCCTGGACGAGTTCTGCGACGACCTGCCGGCGATCCTGGTCGGGCACTCGATGGGCGCCATGACCATCATGGCGCTGGCCGAGGTGAATCCACGGCTGTTCTCCGCCGAGCGGGTGGCCGGGGTGATCTTCGCCAACACGGCCGCGGGGGACCTCGGCGCCGTCACGCTCGGCCTTCCCCGAGCGCTCGCCGGGGTCACCAAGTCGATGCTGATGCGGGAGCTGACCCGCCGGCACAACGCCCACCTGCGACGCGGCGACGGGCCGGTGCGGCTGCGGGTCAGCGACGCGGCGATCGCCCGGCACATCCTGTTCGGCCGTGGTGCCGCGCGCGAGGACGTGCGGCTCGGCCGGCGGTTGATCTGCACGGCGCATCCCGGGGTGGTGGAGGGCTTCTTCGCCGACCTGTTGCTGCACAACCGGCACGAGGCGCTGGCGCGGCTTGCCGAGGTCCCGGTGCGGGTTCTGGCCGGCGGGCGGGACCGCCTCACGCCCGTGGGCCACAGCCGCCGGATCGCAAAGGCGCTCCCGAACGCCCGACTGGTGGTCTACCCCGGCGCGGGCCACATGATCCCACTGGAACGCTCCGACGAACTGGCCCGCGAAATCGCCCAGTTAGCCACCCACCCACGCCGACTCAGCGCCGGCGATATCAAGATCCGCGGCGGCTGAGCTGGCGGGCGAGCTCCTCAGTCACGGCGCGGATCTGGTCGGCGACGTCGTCGCGTGTGACCAGGTCGTCGAGCAGCACCTCTCGGCCGTCGCCGTCGCCGAGCGGCACCCGCCAGTTCGGGTACTCCTGGTCGGTGCCGGGCAGATTCTGCGACCGGCGCTCCCCCACCAGGTCGGTGAGCGCCAGGCCCACGAGGTGCGCCGGGGTGCGCGCCAGGAACGCGTGCAGCGCCGCCGTCAAGGCCGCCACGTCCGACGCGGACGACGTGAGCAGGCCCAGGTCGACCAGCAACCGCCGCCACGCCTCCAGCTTCGCGGACAGCTCCGCCCGCGCCTCCGACGGCTCCTGACCCAGCAGGCCGAGCTGTTCCCGCAGCGCGATGTGCGCCCCGGAGACGAACTCCGGCACCGGCGGCATGTCGTGCGTGTCCACTGTCGCCAGGCACTCCGCGCGCCACTGCGACGGCGGCTTCGGCGACCCATCGGCCACCGCCTCGAACCACAGCAGCGACGTGCCGAGAATCCCCCGCGACGCGAGGTACGAGCGCACCCACGGCTCGACCGTGCCGAGATCCTCCCCGACCACCACCGCGTCGGCCAGGTGCGCCTCTAGCGCCAGGATCCCGACCATCGCCTCGTGGTCGTACCGCACATAGGCGCCCTCGGCCGCCGAAGCGCCGGACGGCACCCACCACAGGCGGAACAGGCCCATCACGTGGTCGGCCCGCAGTCCGCCGCCGTGCCGCAGCCAGAACCCGACCTGATCCCGGTACGGCACATAGCCGGCCTCGGCGAGCCGCCCCGGGTGCCACGGCGGCTGCTGCCAGTCCTGGCCCAGCCGGTTGAAGTCGTCCGGCGGGGCGCCCACCGTGGCCCCGTCGGCGAGCACGTGGCCGTACATCCAGGCGTCGGCGCCGTCAGGGTTCGCCCCGACCGCCAGGTCGTGCAGCACCCCCACCGGCATCCCGGCGTCCCGCGCGGCCTGCTGCGCAGCCGCCAGCTGCTCGTCGAGCAGCCACTGCGCCCACCGGTGGAACTCCACCCGGTCGGCGAGCCGCTCGGCCTCGGCCGCCACCTCGGGCGAGCGCGGGTCCCGCAGCGGCGCCGGCCACCGCCGCCACATCTGGCCGTGCTCCTCGGTCAACGCGCACCAGGTCGCGAAGTCCGTCAGCGTCTGCCCTTCCCGCTGTGCGAATCGCCGGTACGCCGCCCGCCGGCCCTCCGTCGTCGGGATCGTGCGCAGCAACTCCAGCGCCTGACGCTTGGCCTGCCAGACCGCGTCCCGGTCGATCAGGGCGAGTTCGCCGGCGCCGGCGCGCAGCGGAGCCGCCAACCGCGCCACCTGGTCGCGATCCCGCTCCGGGAGCGCCGCGTGCTCGGGGATCTCCTCGATCCGCAGGTACAGCGGGCTGGCGAAGCGGCGCGAGCAGGGCAGGTACGGCGACGGCCGGATCGGGCACGTCGGTTCGGTGGCGTGCAGCGGGTTGATCAGCACGAACCCGGCGCCGGCCGCCGCGCTGAACCGGGCGAGCGCAGCGAGATCGGCCAGGTCACCCATCCCCCACGACGCGCGCGAGCGCACCGAGTACAGCTGCGTCATCAGGCCGGCGACCCGCCGCTCGGCGACACGCGACGGCGGCGCGAGCCGATCCGGCACGTGCGCCAGCAGCCCAGAGTCACCGCTGCCCACGTCCCGCAGCCGGTGCCAGCCGAGCGGCAGGTCGCCGGGCAACCGGCCTTCCGGGTCGAGCGCACGAGGTCCGCCGGGCGTCTCCAGCACGACGCGGGCGCCCGGGGGCCCGGAGAGGGGGGCTCCGTGGCGTACCACCGTCACAGGCGGCAACCGAGGCAGCTCCGCGCGCCGGGCCGCCTCGCGCAAGCCCTCGCGGACCGCCGCCGGGGACGACGCGTCGACGCCGAGCGCCCCGAGCACCGCCCGCAACGTCTCCGGCGAGGGCCGGACCCGGCGCTTGCGCCAGTCGAGGAACTCCACCGCCACCTGGTGCGCCTCGGCCAGCCGGCGCAGGTCCTGATCGCTGCTGCGCTGATTCACCACACCATCTTCACCGCCGGGCCGGGATCCAGGACGCCGTGACACACACCTTCCGGCCGACGCGCCGGACAGCGTGGAATACCCACTCCGGGGTAGGAGGTTATACGGCTGGTAACCGAATGAGCTGCTCAGCAGCGGATTGCGAAGGGGCGGTCGATGGCCACCGTCGAACTCACCAAGGACAACTTCCTCGACACCACCGAGAAGAACGACATGGTGGTCATCGACTTCTGGGCCGACTGGTGCAGACCGTGCCACATGTTCGCCCCCATCTTCGAGGAGGCGTCGGAGCGGTACCCGGACGTGGTGTTCGGCAAGATCGACACCGAGGCGCAGCCGGAGCTTTCCGAGGCGTACGAGATCCGGTCGATCCCGACGGTGATATTCGTGCGGGACGGCGCGATCGTGCACCAGCAGGCGGGCGCGTTGCCGCCGCAGATCCTCGACCGGCTGATCGACCAGGTTCGCCAGCTCGACATGGACGCCGTCCGGGCCGAGGCCGAGTAGCCGAGATCAGCCCAGCAGCGCGGCGCGGTGTCGCCACGCCAGCTCCAGCAACGCCGCGCCGGCGGGCTGCATGGGCTCGTCGCCGGCGTACCGGCGCACGTTCTCCTCGGTGAACGCGACGCCGACGCCGTCGCCCTCCGAGACCAGCCGACCCTCCTCGTTGGCGGTCACCAGGTCGGCGAACACCTCGTCGAACGTCGCCGCGTCGAACACCGCCACCGTGAGGATGTCCCCGACCAGGGTCAGCGGATCCAGGCCGAAGCCGAGATACCATGCCCTGCAGCCGCCCTTCTCCCGCGCCTGGTCCAGCTGTCGCAGGAACGGCCAGTCGGCGTAGTCCGGCGCCTGGTGCTCGGGCGCGCCGAGCAACTCCTCGCTCAGCTCGCGCGCCACGCCGCGCCACAGATCGAAGTCCGGGCCGGCCTCGCCAGGCGCCTGATCGCCTCGACCAGGCGCGGGTTGGAACACCCCGACAGGGGCCACCTGATAAAGCCCGCCGCCGCTGGCGACCCGCTCCGGGTCCCGCCAGTGCAGCAGGAACGACGCCGCGCCAGAGCCCGTGTCGTGGCGCACCGTGAGCGTGCACAGCGCCAACGACGTCGGGCGGGAACCCGGGTCCGCCGGATCGCCGATCAGGTTGCGCAGCGGCAGGTCGGTGCGGTTCAGGTTGGGACGGCCGCCCCGGCCGGCCGTCGCCATGCAGAGGGCCGCCAGTTCGTGCGCGATCGCCTCCGAGACGTTGAGACCCTCGAAGTACCGCGCCGGGCCGCACACCAGCCTCGCGTCGGCCGCGTCGGTCGGCGTCTCGATCAGCCGGTAGGCGGGCCGGTCCTCCAGCAGCGCCGGCGGGTCCACCTCGCAGAGCGCGCTGGCGTAGTCGGGATACCGCTCGCCGTCCTCCCGCAGCGGCCGCACCAGGAACGAGCCGGGCTCGACGCCGGTGACCCGGGGCGGCTCGGGCTCGGCCCGCCACTCCAGCCGCACCTGGTCCAGGGGAACCGGCGCGGGCGGGAGCCACTCGGGCAGGACGATCAGGCCGGAGTCGAGTCTCGGCCACCCAGCCGACAGGTCCGCCGCGACGGCGGTCAGCGTCGCGCGGGACTGGTTGAGATACCGGCGTACGGATCGCCAGCGTCGTTGGCTTCCATTGGCTGCCATCGCGACCTCTATGGGGGCTGAGAGACACATGTTCAGCGCGCCCGCGGCGCCTCCTTGGCCAACAGGCACACCCCAGCTTCCCCGACCGGGTCAGGCCGAGACTACAGGCGTTACCCAGCGTGGCCTTTCGGCGTTGTTTGAGTGAGAAGTACCCCGTGACACCAGGGGCGCGTCGTCGACCCGGGAGGCAGCCCTGCAGGTTCTGTCAGGTCGCCAACTCTTCTCCCGTTCCGGCGAGGCCCGGGTCGGCGAGCTCCCCGACGGCGTGACGCCGCTGCACGGCGATGATCCCGTGACGGTCGGCCCGTACCGGACCCTGGGCAGGCTCGGCTCCGGCGGCATGGGCACGGTCTACCTCGCCATCGCCGCAGGCGGCAGCCTGCCGGCAGGGCCGCTCGTCGCCGCGAAGGTCGTGCACCGGCAGTTGGCGCACGACGAGCACTTCCGGGCGCGGTTCCGGACCGAGGCCCAGCTCGCCTCGCGGGTAGCGTCGTTCTCCACGGCCCCCGTGCTCGACTACGGCGAAGCCGACGGCCAGCCGTACCTGATCACCGAGTACATCGAAGGGACGCCGCTGGACCAGATGGTCCGGCGCAAGGGCGCGCTGTCGGAGTCAGCCGTGCACGGCGTCGCGGTCAGCATCGCCGCCGCGCTCACCTCGATCCACAGCGCGGGCCTGGTGCACCGGGACCTCAAGCCCGGCAACGTGGTGCTCTCGCTGTCCGGCGCGCGCGTGATCGACTTCGGCATCGCACGCGCCCTCGACACCCCGTCCTCGCTCACGCGCAGCGGCGTGACCATGGGCAGCCCGGGCTGGATGGCCCCCGAGCAGATCCTCGGCAAGCCGCTCACCTCGGCCGCCGACGTGTTCGCGTGGGGCTGCCTGGTGTCGTACGCGGCGACGGCGCGGCATCCGTTCGGGGGTGGGGATCCGGTGAGTGTGGCGTATCGGACGCTGCACGACGAGCCGAACCTGGACGGTGTGCCGGAGTCGCTGCGGCCGACGATCGCGCGGGCGCTCGCCACGCGACCCGAGCAGCGTCCCACGGCGTACGAGCTGCTCACCAGGCTCAGCGGCAGCACCGCGGCCCGGCCCGCCTCGCCGCATCCGGAGCCCGGGGATCCGACGCCGGCGCGCGAGCTCATCACGCCGGAGCGCGCCAGCGCCGCCACCCGTGCCGTGGCCCACACGGTCGCCGACTCCGGAGCAGCCAGGGCCAGGACCACCCGGGGGGCGCGGCGGGCCGGCCGCCGGCGACACTGGTGGACGCTGCTCGGCTGCGCCGTGCTGCTCAGCCTCACCGCTCTACTGGCGATCGGGGCGGCGTACCCGAGCGGGCCGAAGGAGTCGCCTCGGGACGCGCCACGGGCGCCGGCCGACAACCCGGAGCGGAACCAGGGACGCAGCGATCCGCTGCACCCCGACCCGACAGGCAGCGGCCAGTCGCCGAGCGACAGCGCCCACGAGCCCGACGCCAGCCCGTCGGCCCCTCCTTCGCAGCGCGCGCCCGGCGCGCCCGCCTCCGCCGCCCCGAGCGCCACGCCCTCACGGCCCGGCACGCCGTCCGCCTCACCCTCGGACGCTGAGCCGCCGCCCCCGACACCCACGGAGCCGGCCGGATGAGGCCGGGGCTATCCCGCGGGGTACGAGTCGTGGCTGATCCGGGTCGGCGGCACCTGCATGTCGCGCAGCTTGGCCAGGGTGTCGCTGACCATCGCCGAGGAGCCGCAGACGTAGAAGTCGTGCGTGTTCCAGGGGCCGTACGACGCGACCACATCGGAGACCTCGCCCTGCTCGTGCGGGCACCCGGGATCGTCGCTGACGGCCGGCACCAGGGACAGCCACGGGCACCGGCTCGCCAGTGCCTCCAGCGCCGCCATGTCGTACAACTCCTCGCGGGTGCGGACGCCGAGGAACACATGCACCCAACGGGTTCGGTTCGTCTTGGCCAGCTCCTCGACCAGCGCCTTGATCGGAGCCAGGCCGGTGCCGCCGGCGACGCAGACCAGGTCCCGGGGCGAGTCGAGGTCCAGGGTCATCACGCCGGCGGCCGGACCCATCCGCAGGATGTCGCCGGCGCCGAGCTTCCACACCAGCGAGCTGCCGACCACGGCGTCCCCGGCGGCCCGGACGTGGAACTCCATCACGCCGTCCGCGCGGGGCGCGTTCGCGACCGGGAACGGCCGCCACGTGTTGGGCCGGTACGGCGACTCGATGGTGACGTGCTGCCCGGCCTGGTACGGCAGCGGGATCACCGGCCGCACCGTGAACGCGGCGATGTCGTAGGTCCGCCGTTCGTGCGTGAGCACCTCGGCCTCCCAGTACGCCGGGTTGTGCGCGTCGGCGGCGGCGCCGTCGATCATGCGCGTCGCGAAGCTGCGGTACGCCTGCCGCCAGGCGCGCTCGTGCCCAGCCGTCCACTCGCGCCCGGCGTGCGCGCGGATCGCTTCGATCAGGCACTCGCCGAACACGGCGAAATGCTCCGGGCGCACACCGTACTTGCGGTGGTCGCGTCCGAGTCTTCGCAGGTACGAGTCGAGCTGCTCCACGCTGTCCGCGGCCTGGACGAGCCGCGCCATCGCCGCCATCAGCCGTTCCCGCTGCGTGTCCATGTGCAACGGGAACATCTCCCGGAGCGCGGGCTGACGCACGAAGAGCCGGGCATAGAGGTACTCGGCGACCTGGTCGGCTCGGCCCTCGACCAGCGCCCAGCTCTCCTTGAGTTGCGCTGACAACGTGCTCATAACCCCTCGACGCAGACTGCCCGGGTGGTGCGGCTCTATCGCCCTCTGAAGTTTCGCGCTGACTCGCGCCATGCCGAAACCGGGAACCAACGAGCTATCACTCTGCGTGGATATTGGCCAGATTTTCATGAATTTGTGTGGCGCAGAACACACTATACGGCTGAAACGCCAAAGGACCAGCGAGCAAAGACACTACCGAACTCATAGCTGTAGCGGCATTCTTACCAATTGTGAGAATTACGCTCCGCATTCGCGCTCAGCGTCTGCAATGTGACGCAGAGCGGTCGGGCGACCGCCTCGCTGACCTCAATGTCGCACGACGCGTGCGAGTGGGATCGCGGGCTTCATCCCTGCCATCACCCGTGCGGCTCACACCGCGATCCGCGCCACCCCAGAATCGGCCGGGACCTTCTGGAACTCCTGCGTGCTGTCGAGGTCCGGCGACCCCGGAGCGCTGGCCCCGTGACCCGGCCGGCAGCCGCTCTCAGATCCGGCGTCCGGGTCCACCCGCTCCAGCACCTGCGTGCTGTCGAGATCAGGCTCAGCCGTGCCAGCGACGGCGTCAGCCGGCGGCTCAGCGGCCACGGCGTCCTCCGGCTCTGCGGCGGCGCCCGTGTGCGCGTGACGCGGGCCGGCGGCCCGCGCGGCGCCGTCAGACGCCGCGGGAGTCGCCGGGGCCCGGTCGGCAGCGCGCGTCGCGCGAGCGGCCGGGGCGGT
>WHSM01000237.1 GCA_009380105.1 Micromonosporaceae bacterium | reverse complement strand
TGACAAAGGTCTTCTTGCCGCGCACGAACCAGGTCGGCTCGCCGTGGCTGAGCCGCTCCGTGGCCTCTGGCAAGGCCAGGCACAGCCGGCGCAGTCGCGGCAGCGGGTCGTCGGGCATGACCGTAGCCTGCCGCCTGCGGGGTCGCGTCCGCAACCTGGGCTCCCCGCCTGCCCTGAGACGAGTCTTGGACGCACCTGGCTGCCCCCCGAGCAACCACGTGCGTCCAAGAAAGTCCCCGGGCCAGGCGGCGTGCCGCCGACCCGCGTGACCAGTCAGGCGGGGCCGCGCCCCTCCGTGCCGTCCTCGCCGTCGCCGTCACCGTCACCGTCGCCGTCGTCCAGGGTCGGGTCGATGGTGGGCTCGTCCTCCGCTGGCGCGGAGGCGGGGCCGCGGCCGTCGCCGCTGCCGTCGTCCTTGGCCGATGCGGGGCCTCGGCCCACAATGTCGGCGGTGAGGTCGTCGCTCATGGGATACCTCCCCCTTGGGTGGCGGTTGCCGCCACGTGTGTGCCGGCTCACCGAAGAACAAATCCGCGTAGACGGTAACGTGCCGCCTCAAGCGAGCCGTGTGTGTGTCAGCCGTCCGACAGCAATTGTTTGGCCGTAAGTCCCTCGCATCAGCGTCGGAGACTTGCCATCATCGTGCGCAGAGGTCTTTCGGAGGGAGGACCGATCGACCAGGTATGTGTGCAATGCCACACGCCTGCGGACCCGAGTCATCGGTTCTGCGGCCGGTGCGGCTCGGCGCTGCATGCGCGCTGCGCGTCGTGTGACACGGTGCTGCCGCCCGGGGTGGGCTACTGCACCAACTGCGGCCAGCCGCTCAACGGCTCCGTCGACCGCACCGGCGTCGGGCGCGAGGAGCGCCGTACTGTCAGCGTGCTGTTCCTCGATCTCATCGGCTTCACCGGGATGGCCGAGCAGCTCGACCCGGAGGACGTGCGTCGGCTGCAGGTGGACTACTTTTCGACGGCCAGCGCGGTGCTCCACGGGTACGGCGGCCTGATCGAGAAGTACATCGGCGACGCCGTGATGGCCGTGTTCGGCGTGCCGGTCGAGACCGAGCACGACGCCTCCCGAGCCGTGCTGGCCGGCCTCGCCCTGCAACGCGAGCTCACCGCCCGGCCACTCGCAGGGCGCTACCAGATGCCGGCCAGGGTCGGCGTGGCCACGGGCGAGGTCCTCGTGGACATGGAGGCCGCCCGTGACGTCGGTCAGGCCCTCGTCTCCGGCGACCCGGTCGCCACCGCGTCCCGGCTGCAGCAGCACGCGCCGCCCGGTGGCGTGCTGGTCTCCTCTGCCACCCACCGCGCCACACTGGACGCGATCCGGTACGACGACGAGCCGCTTGAGGTGATGCTCGCCGGGCGCAGCGGGCCGGTGCAGGCATGGCTCGCCGCCGCCTCCAACGACCGGCAGGAAGACGACCCGGACGAGGCGACGCCGTTCGTGGGCCGGCAGCAGGAGCTCGACGTGCTCACCGGCGTGCTCAGCCGCTGCGTGCGCGAAGGTCAGCCCCAACTGGTCTCCGTGGTGGGCGAACACGGCCTCGGCAAGAGCAGGCTGATGCGCGAGCTGCGGCGGCGTGCCAACTCCACCGGCGAGGTGCAGGTGCGCTGGTGCGTGGGGCGCGGCCTGCCGTACGGGGAGGGTTCGGCGTACGCGGCGCTGGCCGAGATCGTCAAGTCGCACGCGGGGATCCTGGACAGCGACCTGCCGGCCGTCGCGGAGGAGCGGCTCACGGAGGCGCTGCTGGCGTTGGCGCCCGCCGACCGGGTGGCGCGCCTGACCGACCTGCTGGGCCCGCTGGTGGGGCTGCCGGGCCGCCCGGCGGCCGCGGCGGAGGCGGAGTCGGCGTGGCGGGACGTGCTGCTGGCGCTGGCCCGCCACCAACCCACCGTGATCGCGGTGGAGGACCTGCACTACGCCGACCCGGGGATGCTGCGGTTCCTGTCGCAGCTGGTGGAGGTCGCCGAGGACGTGCCGTTGTTCCTGCTGTGCACGTACCGGCCGGATCTGCTGGACGAGCACCCGGCGTGGGCGGCGATCCTGCCGGGCACCCTGACGGTCTCGTTGGGTCCGCTGCGGGGCGGTGAGTTCGCGTCCCTGATCGAGTCGCTGCTGGCCCGGCACAACCTCCCCACGGGACTGGCCGACCGCCTGACCGCGATCACCGCCGGAAACCCGATGTACGCCGTTGAGTACGTCCGGATGCTCGCCGAGCGACCGGCCGGCGACGAGGACGACCTCGAGATCGATCTGGTCACCCCGGACACGGTGCACGGCGTGGTCGCGAACCGGATCGACCTGCTGGAGCGCGCCGAGCGCACAGTCCTGCACGCCGCCGCCGTGCTCGGCGAGCGGGTGTGGCCGACCGCCATCGCCGCGATCCTGGACCTGGACGCCGTGGAGGTCGCAGGCGCGCTGCGGGCGCTGTGCCGCCGCGACATGCTGGTCGAGTTCGCGACGTCAGCGGTGGCGGGGGAGCCGGAGCTGGGTTTCCGTCACCAGTTGCTGCGCGACGCCGCGTACCGCCGGTTGCCGCGCACGGCCAGGGCCCAGATGCACGCGCGCGCGGCCGACTGGCTCGGGCAACTCGCCGGCGGGCGCCACGACCTGGCGGCCGCGGTGGCGCGGCACCGGGTCGCGGCGCTGGAGCTCGCCGAGAGCCTCGGTGAGGACACCCAGACCGCCGCGCGCCACGCCCGTGAGGCGCTGACCGACGCCGCCCGCGCCGCGTACTCGGTGCACGCCGTGGAGGCGGCGCTGGCGCACGTGACGCAGGCGTTGACGCTGTGGCCGAACACCGAGGAGCCGCACGACCGGCGCGCGGCGGAGCTGCTCCGCCACCGGGTGACCTTCAGCGTCGACGCCGACGAGTTCTACCGGGACGGTGGGCCGAAGGAACTGGCCCGCCTCGCCGACCGGATGCGGGACCAGGGAGACTTCGCGGGCGAGGCCGAGGCCGCCACGCTGCTCGGGGTGGCCGAGCTGATGCGGGCCGAGCGGGGTCGCGCCGAGGAGCACCTGAGCCGGGCCGTGACGCTGTTCGCGGACCTGCCGGACAGCGTCGCCAGCGCGGAGGCGTACGACTCGCTGGGTCGGCTGCACATGCTGGAATACCGCACCGACCAGGCCGTCACCGCGGCCGAGTCCTCCTGGCGGATCGCCGAACGGCTCGGGCTGGCCGAGCGGGAGGCCGGCGGCCGGATCACCGAGGCCATGTCCCGGTACCTGGCCGGCGACGGCGACGCCGTCGCCGTCATGGAGGAGATCCTGGAGGTGTGCCGGTCCCAGCAGTTGCCGGCGCTGCGCCGCGCGGCCCAGAACCTCGCCATCATGTCGACCGAGGAAGGCGACCTGGCGCGCGGGATGCGGTACCAGGAGGAGGCCGACGCCGTCGCGGGCGGCCGGCTGCACGCGGTCGTGAGCCACTCGGAGGAGGCGCTGCTGGCCTACTTCTCCGGGGACTGGGTGACCTTGTTGCAGGCGGCTGAGGCGTACCTGGACGTGGCTGGCGCGGAGACGACCGAGTGGGATCTGCAGCTGCGCGCCCAGCGCGCCTGGATCCGGGTGCTGTGCGGCGAGCCGCCCGGTGAGGACGTCGCCCGCTGCCTGGACGTCGCCGAGCGCTCCGGGTTCGCGCGGCTCCGGCTGTGCGCGTGCGCTCACGGCGCGCTGTGCCGGGTGCTCGAAGGCGATTCCGACGGCGCGGTGGAGCTGCTGCGCCGCCTGGTCGGCGTCTGGCGCGGCTCGGTCAACTCCCTGGTGTCGGAGTGGCTGCCGGCCGCCGCGCACTCGTGCGTGCTGCTCGCCGAGGCGCATCCGGCCGCGGCGGACTTCATGGGGGAGGTCATCCGCACCATGCCGCGTCGCACCCGTTGGGTGATCGCCGCCGACCAGGTCGTCGCGGGCGCCGTGGCCCTGGGTCGCGGCGAGCCGGCACAGGCGGCGGAGCTGTTCGGCGAGGCCGTGCGGGGCTACGACGCCGTGGGCGGGGTCAGCGACGGGGTGCTGGCGGCCGCGTGGACAGCCCGCGCCTGGCTGGCGGCGGGTGACAAAGCCGCGGCGGAGCCGTGCCAGGAGCGGGTGCGCGAGTTCGCCGGCCGCTGCCGGGCCCGGCAGCTCGCGGCGCTGGTCGACTGAGCGGCCCGTCAGCGCTCGATGCCACGGCGCTGCTTGTCCGTGTACATCCGGTGGTCGGCGTACTGCAGCAGATGGTGTGGGTCGGTGGTGCCAGGGTCGGCGACCGCCACCCCGACGCTGGCCGAGACCTTCACCACCAGGCCGCCGTCGATGTCGATCGGGTTGGCCAGCGTGGTGCGCAGCCGCTCGGACACATACGCGGCGTGGATCGGGTTCGCGACGCTCTGCACCACCAGAAACTCGTCGCCATGCAGGCGGGCGGCCAGGTCGCTGTCCCGGGTCGTGGAGCGGATCCGGCACGCGGTCTCCTGCAGCAGCGAGTCGCCTACCTGGTGCCCGTGGGTGTCGTTGACCTGCTTGAAGCCGTCGAGGTCGATCAGGATCACGGCGACGCAGCCGGTGCCGCTGCGTTCCAGGCGGCGCAGCGACTGCTCCAGGTAGACGTACGCGTGGGCGGCGTTCGGCAGGCCGGTCAGCTCGTCGTACGAGGCGCGCCGGATCAGGTCCCGCTCCCGGTTCACCCGCGCGGTGACGTCCCACGCCACCACGTGACCGCACCGCTCGCCCTGGTGGACCACAGGCGCGCTGCGCACGTCGAGGTAGTGGGTCGCTCCGTCGGGCATCTTGGCGGCGTACTCGCCCGGCAGCAGACCCGGCTCGTTCGGGTCGGTCTCGGTGGGGTCGGCGGCTCCTTCACCGATGGCGAGCACCTCGAAGATGTTGCTGCCGAGCAACTCCGTCAGGTCGCGTCCGAGCAGCAGCGTCGCCGCGGTGTTGGCGTAGCGGATGACGCCGTCGCGCAACGCGTACACGATGATCATGTGGGGAGCCTGCTCCACCAGCACGTGCTCACGCCGCTTGGCCTGGAAGCACCGGGTCAGCACCGGAAGCTCCCGCCGCACGTTCTCGCCACCGCCCGCCGCGTCCGCGCTCTGCGCCGCATCGGAGCTGTGAGCCACCCTGTCGTTCCCCTTTCCAGATGCTCAAAAGGATGTCACGAGCGGGGCAGGTTGTGTTAACGGGACGCGGAGCGGATTTCACTGCGCCGTGACACGGCGTGCTCGTACGCTGGCAACGTGGAGGCCAGACGTGACGTGACTGAGCTGCTCTGGCGGCTCGGTCGCCGGCTGTACGGCTATCCCGATCCCGCCGAGCACTCGTACCTGGCGCAGCTTCGCCGCGAGGTGACGCGGCTTCGTCTGTCCGCGGAGCGCCGGCCTGACGACGCGGCCGCGGAGTTCGTGGACGAGGTGCGCCGGCTCAGCGACCGGGTTGAGGAGTACGTCGGAGCCCACCCGCAGCGCCGCTAGGCCCGCCGACTCCCGCAGTGGACCGCCGCGTGCGCCGCCGGGCTCGTCGGCGGAGCGTCCCGTCGGCGCGTCACCGCGATCCCGCGGGCCGGTCGTCTGGTCGGGCCCCGGGGAGGTGCCCCGAGCGCGGCCGAGGTCGCGACAGCGCCGATCGCGATGTCCGCCACAGCGCGTTCGTGTCTGAGGAGTTGCAGTCGGGCCAGCGCGCCTTCCGCCTCGATGCCGGTGTCGGTGACCACGACGCGCGCCTGCGCGACGTACAGCCGGACGGTGAACCTGGAGAACTCGTCGAGCCCGAGGTCGGTGGCGAAGCCGTTGCCCGGGACGCGCCCCATGGGCCTCCGCAAACAACAGACTGTGATCTATGGACTTGCCCCCATCGGGTGACGTGGAATGCTGTACATCCGCACAGCCAGTGCGTCTAACTCAGTGTCGTTGTGGAACAGCGTTCGGTATGGCCTCTCGGAGACGGCCGCGACGCGAAAGGAAGCGGGTGGCCGTGGGGAACGGGCATCAGTCGGGGGGCAAAGGACTGGATTCGCCGGAGCTGCCAGCGGACGTCGCCGACCCGTTGCTGTGGCGCAGCGCACAGGCTGTGCTCGCCTCGCACTCCGCTGCTCAGCCAGGCGAGTCCTGCGCCGCGTGCGGGGCCGCCGCCCCTTGCTCACCGCGCCGGCTCGCCGAGCGCGCCGCGGCGTTGGCGTGCGGAGACCCGGCGGGCGTCGACGGGGCGGCGTCTGGCGACGTGGCGGCGGCCGGCGTCGAAGTGCTGCCGGACGTGCGGACCCCTGCCGAGTCCGAGGCCGATGTCACCGCGGCGGAAACCGCACTCGACACCGCCGTCGCCGCGGATGACACGGCTGCATCCGCCGCGGACGCCACGGCTGCAGCCGTGGCGGACACCCCGGAGCCCTCCGCGCCCGCTGAGGCGGCTCTGCCGCGCCCACGCGAAGGCGCGCCGAAGGGCCATAGGCCGAGTCCGCGCCCACGCCCCATCACCGCCTGACGCCAGCCTGGTCAGTGGTCCAGTTGGCCGCCCTCAAGGAGGCCGCGGAAGCGGTGCGCGCGGGCGCCTTCCCACGTCGGTCGGCCGATCAAGGCTGGAGCCGTCCCCAGCGAACAGCAGTCAGTCGACGAGACGGTCCGGGTGCGGCAGCTCGGGCAACGCCGACGGCGTCGGCAGGCTCGGCAGACCGGGAAGACCCGGCAGCCCTGGCGGCGTCGGCAGGCTCGGCAGATCCGGCAGCCCTGGCGGCGTCGGCAGGCTGGGTGGGAACGGCGGAGTCGTCGGCGGCGCTGTTGGCGGGAACGTGGGTGACGGCCCCGTCGGCGGGGCCGTCGGCGGCAGAGTGGGCGTCGGCGTCGGCGTCGG
>WHSM01000137.1 GCA_009380105.1 Micromonosporaceae bacterium | reverse complement strand
GTCGGGGCCGCTTCCCACCCTCCCCGGCGTTCCCCGGCTCAGGCTGCCCCCAGCTTCGTCATGCTGCTACGACAACACGACGGCGAAGGTCTCTCACCTCCACTCGATGCCACGCGCCTCGTGGCGCACAAACCCGTACGATCGTGGTTCGAACCGGGCTTCCCACTCGGGTTCCAACGCGTTGCGCACCCGTCCTTGCTGGACGCGGTCGGCGATCACGGGAATTCCGAGTCCGCGAAGTTTTCCATTGGCTTTCGGTGTGTACACCCGTTTGACCGGCCGGGCCTGCCAGGGTTTGGACGACTCGTGCAGCACGATCGCCAGTTCCGCCCTGGCCGGAGAGGTCAGCGCGACTTCCCCGTCGATGCCCGCCGTCTTACGGCCAGCGTTGCGCTGCGTGGCCTGCCGCACGCTGACCAGCGTGTTGGCTCGGCTGCGCAGCACCAACTTCTGCAAGTTGCGGACCTTCTTCAGGTCCCCATCCCGCATCGCCTTGAAGATTCTTTGCCGTAGCCGCCGTACGGTCTCCTCCTGGGCACGCCAGTCAATGGCGTCCCAGTTGAGGCGGTCGTCCTCCGGTCCGTTCACTCCGAGGTCCGCCATCGCCACGGCGAAAGCGAAAGCCGTCATCTGTGTCCAACTTGCCCTTCGGTTCGGGTGCTTCGGCATCAAAGCGTCAAAGGCTCACCTGGTCCACGTCAGCGCCCTTGCGAGTCCGAGCATCAGCCCGTATCCGGCCAGTTATGCGGAAGAACCGACGGAGGAGTCGGTGATCATCTCCCGGGTTCCTGCTGCCTTTCAGCCGCCGGCATTCGCTTCTTGGACCATCTTGTTCCCACTGGGGAGCTGGGCCTTCCTCACAGTCGGCTTACCGAACACCATCGGCATCCGGACCCCAGCCGGGGTTACCACGTTCCACACGTGTGAGACGCGACCGGGGTGGGCGCCCCCTTTATCCCGAGACGGTGGTGCTCTCCCGCTTGGGGCCCGACCCCTTGCGGCACCTGCCGCTTCCCAGCGGCCAGTCCTGTTCCCCCGCTGCTGCATCCCATCCTGCGGGGGTGACGGTGACGAGACTCCATCGAGGGTTCACTCACGTTCGCCCGTCCGGTCTTCTCCTGGTCTGTAGCCCCCCGGATGGAATGGGAACCCTTGGACCTCACCCTGATGCTTCGCACCCCGCAGTTACCCGCGACGCACGTCAAGGTCGGAGACAAGCCTTGAGCACTGGCCTGGAACCACACCTTCGACATCGTCGAACCTCCATCGATGTGCTCACTCACAACGTGCGACCTCGTGTCGCACCGGGCACTCCGTCGCCATAGGACTCGCGTCCCGTAGGCGATCCCGTGGTACGTCTTCGCCGTACGTGTCGAGCGCGACGTAGGCCGCCCACTCATCCCCTCGCCCGCCCTCGTTGGGCGGTGTTCCTCACCGCGGAGGTTGCAACGGCCTCCGGGTTCATGCCGACGCACGGCGAGGCATCGGTTTCAGGCGTCATTCCGACGGATGCGCACATTCATCACCGGGGATTGGGCTTCAAGCAATCCAGCCTTGGCCATATCGCGCGGGTCCCGAGGCGCGAAGCCCTGAACGCCTCCGGGCGACCGCCGCGCTTCCGGCATGCTCTTGTCCCCTCGCGCTTTCGCGTCCAGGTAAGCCGGCAGACCCAAGAACCTCCCTCCAAGTTCTTCCGCGCTGCGCGGGGGATACAACGAAGCGCCTCACGGCGCACACCCGCCGTGCGGCTTTCACCGCACCCGGCTCAAGCAAGGTAGCTGGGCCGCTTCGCTGGCCTCCCCGGTTGCTGGAAAATGGGGGCGGGTCGGTCCGGTAAGCCGGTGGGTCTGTGATGCCTGTGAGCTCGTAATGCAAGGTTGGCGATGGGGGTCGATTCGAGGACTGCGGTTTGTTGCTATGGCGGTGTGATCGCCGCCGGGAGCACGAGTGTCAGTTTTCCCCTTCTCCTTGACTCCTCCGGGCTGGCCCGCTCCGGTAGCACGGTCTGCGAAGGGACGGGCGTGGCTCGCCAGGATGTCATCGACGAGGTGCTGTATCTGCGGTCTGCTGGGTTGGACCTGGGTAAACGGTTTTTGCTGGCCTGTGTGCGGGTGCCCAACCCGAAGCGGCAGGGCACGTGGTCGTTGGAGACCGAACGGTTCGGTACGACACCGGCGGAGGTGCGCCGGTTGCTGGCCTGGTTGACTGAGCGTCGGGTCGAGTTGGTGGTGATGGAGGCGACCAGCGACTATTGGCGGCCGGTGTACTACACGTTGCAGGAGTCGCTGAACCTGATGCTGGTCAACCCCGCTCATCTGAAGGGGATCCGGGGCCGTAAGAGCGACCCGAACGACGCGGCGTTCCTGGCCCGCGCGGGAGCGTCGGGGATGGTGATGGCCTCGTTCGTGCCCCCGCGGGCGGTCCGGGAGTTGCGGGATCTGACCCGCCGCCGTACCGAGGTGGTGGTGGCCCGTGGGCAGGAGGCCCAACGTTTGGAGAAGGAGTTAGAGGACACCGGGATGAAGCTGACCTCGGTGCTGTCCGACGTGACCGGCCTGAGCTCGCGGCGCATCCTGGATGCGCTCATAGGCGGTGAACGCGGCCCGCAGGCTCTGGCCGAGTTGAGCTTCGGCGCGGCCCGGAAGAAGATCCCGGCTCTGGTCGAGGCCCTCGACGGCACGTTCACCGACCACCACGCGTTCATGTGCCGGCACTACCTGGACCAGATCGACCACCTCAACACCGTCCTCGCCGCGTTGGACGCCCGGATCGCCAAGCTGATGGGCGACCACGACCAGGACATCGAGAACCTCGACACGATGCCCGGGATCGGCCGCCGCGCCGCCGAGATCATCATCGCGGAGACCGGCGGTGACATGGCCCCGTTCGCCAGCGCCGCGAACCTGGCCTCGTGGATCGGGGTGTGCCCGGGAATGAACGAGTCCGCCGGGGTCGCCAAGTCCGGACACATCCGCGACGGTAACCGCAACCTCAAACGTGTGCTCGGTGTGGCCGCGATGGCCGCGATCAAGCAGAAGGGCTCCTACTACGGCGTCTACTACCGGCGCTTGGCCGCCCGACGCGGCCGGCAACGCGCCCTGGTCGCGGTCATGCACAAGCTGGCCACCGCGATCTGGCACGTGCTGCACGACAAGGTCAAACACAAGGATCTGGGCGCGGACTACTTCGCCAAACGCGACCCCGAGCGGGCGATGCGACGCATGGTCCGCGAAGCCAACGCGTTGGGCATGACCGTGCGCTTCGACCCCATCCCAGCCGCCGCGTAAGCACGCACACGATCAAGCTCTGACCTGCGGCTTCAGGTGGTTTTTCGTGTCAGCCCCGGTGGCTGTCGGGCAGTTGCAGGTGCCTGGTCACTGAACCGGGCGGTGGTATGCCGCCGGTAGCAGTGGGTGTGAAGGAGACGGGGTTGTGGCCCGTCCTGCGGCTCCTCGCTCGCCGCGGCGCGCAGCCGTCCGGTCCAGGACTCGACTGGCCGCAGGCCAGCACCAGCTCAGCGCATCACCAGGAAGCCTTCGCTGTCCGGGTGGAGCAGGTGCTGTTTCGCCGCCTCCTGCAACCCGTCGATGCCTGGCAGCCTGCGCGCCACGCCCAGATACCGGTGCTCCGCCTCGCCGCGCAGCGACCCTCCGCCCAACTGGATCGGCGGCAGCTTCTGGGAGTTGGCTGCTCCGGGAAAGCCACCGAGCGGCGGTACACGTTTGAGGGAACGATTTTTCACAAGCTACAGGTCCCAACGTTGTCTCCAGTGGTTCTCCCGCGAGGTACGGGTGTAGTCCAAGTGTCAGGATCTTGGTAAGCTGAGGTAACGTTACCTGTTTCTGAGGAGAACCTGAGAGATCTTCGACTGAAGCAGTCTGGCCCACGGCGACCGTTTCGGGTGCGCGACCCCGGAGGGCTGTGGCGAGTCATCGGATATTCGCCGCGGCCGAGCGGTGGTTCCTGCCCGGGCCACGCGAGCGCGGGTTGAGAGGTAGGTCGTGGTGGTTTCCGGGAGCGCGTCGCAGACGGGTGACCTGCTCGACCCGTCGACGGTGGGGCGGTACTTGGTTGGGCGGGGGTTGGCAGGTGACCCGAGGCGGGTGCGCGCCGCGTTGCTTGGTGGCGGGGTGTCGAACGTGGTGTTGGGTGTGGGGACCGGAACGGACGCGTTTGTTGTGAAGCAGGCTTTGCCGAGGCTTCGTGTGGCGGATGAGTGGCGCGCTCCCTGCGGTCGGGTGTTGACCGAGGCCGCGGCGTTGGATCTCGCGGCGCGCCTGGTCCCTGGCGTGACGCCGCGGGTGCTCGACCGCGACCCGGAACGCAACGTCATCGTGATCGAGCGGGCGCCCGGCAGTTGGTCGGATTGGAAGCGGCTGTTGTTGCAGGGTCGGTGTGACGTCGGGGTCGCCGCCCGGCTGGGGGGTGTGCTGGCCGCGTGGCACAGCGCGGACGTGGCCGGGGTGGATCAGCGGTGCGTTGACCTGTCGGCGTTCGAGCAGTTGCGTGTTGACCCGTATTACCGGACGGTGATGCGTCGGCGACCGGAGCACGCTGAGCGGGTCGGCTGGCATGCCGAGGCGATGGCCGGGAGGAGGACCGCGCTGGTGCACGGGGACTTCTCTCCGAAGAACGTGCTGGTGGGCGAGGGTGGGGCGTTGTGGGTCATCGACTTCGAGGTGGCGCACGTCGGCGATCCCGCGTTCGACGTCGCGTTCCTGTTGTCCCACCTGCTGCTCAAGTCGGTGTTTCGGCCAGCAGACCGGGACCGTTATGAGGTGTGCGCTTCGGCGTTCGCTGACAGCTACTTGGCGGCGATCCCGCCCAGCCGTCGCCTGGACTGGGGGTATGTGGCTGGCCACGTGGCCTGCCTGATGCTCGCGCGGGTGGACGGCAAATCCCCGGTCGAGTACCTGGACGCGGCCCAGCGGGGGCAGGCTCGCCGGATCGGCGCGGCGCTGCTGTGCGATCCGCCGTCGTCTCCGCGGGGGCTGTGGGAGGTCAGGGGTTCGGAGCTGCGGCGATGCTGAGGACGGCGATCGTGGAGGTGCGGGCATGGGAGGCCTTCGACTCGCGCGGACGCCCGACGGTGGGCTGCGTGGTCAGGGTGGATGGCGGTGGCAGCGGTCGAGCCATCGTCCCGTCGGGCGCGTCGAGGGGCTCACACGAGGTGTGCGAGCTGCGTGACGGCGGCGCCCGGTACGGCGGAGATGGTGTGCGCACCGCGGTTTGGAACGTCACCGGCGTCCTTGCGGCGGCGGTGTGTGGCCTCGATGCGGCCGATCAGGCCGCCGTGGACGCGGCGCTGCAGGCCGCGGACGGGACCGCCGCTCTGGAACGGCTCGGCGGCAACGCTGTGCTCGCCGTGTCGCTGGCTGCCATGCTGGCGGTCGCCGACGAGACGCGAACACCGCTGTACCGGCTGCTGGCCGGCGACGCCGCCCCGCTGCTGCCGCTGCCGATGGTCAACGTCGTCTCCGGCGGTGCCCACGCCGCCGGGTTTCTCGACATCCAAGACGTTCTCGTCGTCCCGGTCGGAGCGTCTAGCTTCGCCGAGGCGATGGAGTGGTCATGGAGGGTTCGCGCCGCCGCCGCGGCGCTGCTGGAAGAGCAGGGCGGCAGGTCCGCGTTGGTCGCCGACGAAGGCGGACTAGCTGCGCCGCTGGGCTCCAATGAGGCCGGGGTCCGACTCGTGGCCGAGGGGATCGAACGGTCCGGGCTCGCTGCAGGCCGTGACGCAGCCATCGCCGTCGACGTCGCGGCCAACCAGATCACCGCGCGCGACGGCCGCATCCAACTCCGCGCCGAACACCGCGTGCTGTCCACACCCGAGTGGATCGACGAGGTCGCCGCCTGGTGCGACCGGTACCCGATCGTGTCCATCGAGGACGTGCTCGCCGAAGACGACTGGACCGGATGGGCCGAGGCGACGGAGCGGCTCGGTGCCGGCCGTCAACTGCTCGGCGATGACCTGTTCGTCACCAACGTCGACCGGCTGCGCCGTGGCGTCGCCGACGGCGCCGCCAACGCCGTGCTCATCAAGCCCAATCAGGCGGGCACCTTCACCAGTGCTCGCGGTGTCGTCGCCGCGGCCCGAGACGCCGGCTACGTCCCGGTTATCTCTGCGCGCTCGGGCGACACTGAGCAGGCCTGGCTCGCCGACCTTGCGGTCGGGTGGCGGACCGGACAGATCAAGGTCGGGTCGCTGACCCGCTCGGAGCGCACCGTCAAGTGGAACCGGCTCCTGCAGATCGAAGCCGACCACGGCGCAGCCGCCGAATTCGCCGGACGTGAGGCGCTCGCGGACAACACGCGGAGACGGCGATGACCCGCATGGATGACCCTGCTCACCACCGATGGCTGGCCACGGAAGCCAGCCGGTTGATCTCTTTCCACCGTCACGCCGTCGATCCCGCAGGCGGGTTCTGCTGGCTCGACGACCACGGCCGGGCCATCCCAGGCGAGCCGACATATCTGTGGATCACCACCCGCATGGTGCACTGCTTCGCTCTCGCGCACCTGCTGGGCGACTCGAGCGCGGCTCGGCTGGTCGACCACGGGCTGGCCGCCCTCCACGGCTGCCTGCGCGACCCGGTGCACGGTGGATGGTTCTGGTCAGCGGGGCCTGACGGGCCGGTCGATGACAGCAAGCACGCCTATGGGCACGCCTTCGTCCTGCTCGCCGCGTGCAGCGCCGTCCACGCCGGCAGGCCCGCTGCCCGCCGGCTCATGGACGAAGCCATTGACGTCATCGACCAGCGGTTCTGGCGCGATAGCGACCGGCTGTGCGTAGACAGCTACTCCCGTGACTGGCAGCAGCTGGCCCCCTACCGGGGCGCCAACGCCAACATGCACATGACCGAGGCGTTCCTCGCCGCGGCCGAGGCCACCGGCGAGCAATCCTGGGTCGACAGGGCGGAAGCCATCGCCGGGCGCATCATCGCTCAGGCCACCGCCGCCAACCAGTGGAGACTACCCGAGCACTTCGACGTGCGGTGGCGGCCCCTGCCGGACTACAACGCTAACCGTGTCCGCGACCCGTTCCGCCCATACGGCTCCACGATCGGCCATTGGCTGGAATGGGCGCGGCTGGTGACCCGCCTTCACGGCATCCCGCGAGTATCGGCCGAGTGGATGCTGCCCGCCGCGGTCACGTTGTTCGACAAGGCCGTCGCGGAAGGCTGGGACCAGCGACGCGGCGGCTTCATCTACACCGTCGACTGGGCCGGCCAACCAGTCATCACCGACCGGATGCACTGGGTGCTGGCCGAGGCCATCGCAGTCGCCGTCGCGCTATACCGAGCCACCGGAAACCCCCGCTACGACCAATGGTACAGCGCCTTCTGGGACTACGCCGAGCAGCAGTTCATCGATCACAGGCACGGCAGCTGGATCCCCCAACTCGACCGCGACGGCCAGCGTGCGACCGAGCCGTGGCGCGGCAAGCCAGACCTGTACCACGCCCTTCAGGCGACCCTGCTCGCCCGGATCCCCCCAACCCACGGGGCCGCAGCCGCCCTGGCCAACGGGCATCTCACCAGAGGGTGATCCAGATGCGTACCGCCATCATCGCTGGACACATCTGCATTCACCTGATCCCCCAGGTCGCCGACATGCCGCAGCATGAGCCCAACCACCTGGTCGAGACTGGTTCTCGCGGTGCCTGGCGGCAGATGCGTGGCCAACACCGGCGGCGAATCCGCCGCGCTCGGAGCGCCCGTCCATCTGGTGCGGGTTCGCCGCTCACGCGGCTGGTCCAGCCGACCGCACCCAGCGACGCACCGGTCGGTCGCGTCCGGTGACGAACGAGGACAGCGTCGCATTCGGAAGCGAGCCAACGCCATGGCTTGGCTCCTGAGTGGCGGTGGGTCGTCCCAGCGGCTGCGGGATCGAGCGGATCCCGCAGTGCGGCGGAACCAGGAACATCCCAGCCTCGCTCAACCAGCGAGTGGGCCGCGTAAGTTGAAGTCATCGGTCCGTTGGGAGGATCGGACCGACCCGCCTCACCACAGAAAGGTCGCCGCACCGAATGGACCAGACGCAGGAGGTCACGCGCACAGCGAGGAGCCGTCCCACGATGCGTGACGTCGCCCGCGAGGCAGGCGTTGGCGTGACAACAGTGTCGCGGGTCGTTAACAACGCGCCGTCGGTCCAGCCCGAGTACGTCGAGCGGGTCCGCACCGCTATCTCGAAACTGGGCTTCCGCCGCAACACCATCGGACGGGACCTGCGGATGGGACGGCGCACCGCCACCATCGGCCTGATCGTCGAAGACCTCCGTAACCCGTTCTACTCTCTCGTCGCGTATGAGGTCGAGCAGATTGGTCGCAGCCACGACACCCTGCTCGTGACGGCCAGCTCGGACGAGGACCCGATCCGCGAACGGGAACTCATCAAGGAGTTGTGCCAGCGCGACGTCGACGGCCTGATCATCGTGCCGACCGCCACCAACCACGCCTTCTGCCAACCAGAGATAGACAAAGGCGTACCGATGGTCTTCCTTGACCGCCCACCCGACGGCGTCGAAGCAGACCTCGTCCTGCTCGACAACGCCGGCGGCGCGCTCGCCGGCACCCGCCGGCTGATCGAGAAGGGCCACCGGCGGATCGGGGTCATCGGCTACGAAATCTCAGTATTCACCATCCAGGAACGAGTACGCGGCTTTCGCGCAGCGATGGCGGAGGCCGGTTTTCCCGTTGACGAACGACTACTCAGATTCGGCTCACTAACCCCAGCGGATGCATCGGCGGACGTGGCGGCCCTCCTCGACGCACCACAACCCCCCACCGCATTCTTCTGTTGCAACAACCGGATCACCGTCGGTGTCCTCGACGAACTGTGGCGACGCCGACTCCAGCTCGACGTGGCAGGCTTCGACGATGTCGAGTTCGCCGACTTCCTGCCGAGGCCTGTGACGCTCATCGTCTACGACATCGGACAACTCGCGCGCCGCGCGGCCGAGTTACTCTTCCGCCGAACCCGAGACCGCGAAATCAACGCACAACGCATCATGGTGCCAACAAGGGTAATCACCCGCGGCCGAGCAGAGCCCTATCCTATGAGAGCACAGCCTGGCAACCTTGTGCCCGCAAGCGCTGGGAACCACGAAGCGGACCAGCTGAACCGCCGCGCACCAGCGGACCAGGATCTCCGTCACGTCAAACCACACTGAACGTCCTCCTCGCGATCGCGCTTCCTCGCGTTGAGCATCACGCGCCAGAAGAGAGTCGGGAATGAAACATTGGAGGCATTCCATGGCGTCCATGCGGGTCGTCCCCCTGCGAGCTTTCGCAGGTTTACGGAGAGCGACCGGGCTCGGTTATGGCGTGGGACTGGATCATGACGATGACGCACAGGGCGGCGTTGAGTTTGCGGTCGCCGGTACGTGAGAGATGACGGCGGCTGCGTTCGCCGCATGCGACCTCGACGGGGGCCGCGCCCGGTGTGGCTGGCGACGTGGCTTGAGGTCGGGAAGCGGAAGGCGCTGGTGCGGCGTGTTGGCCAACCAGTCGAGCGGCGACGATGGCAGTCAGCCGTGTTCCGCTCGCTTCCAAGGGCAAACGCCGCGACGATCTCATCTTGCTTCGCGGGGCTGCTCGGTCGGGCAGCCGGATCTCAGACCCGACTCGGACTAGTGCGTACCTGCTCAGTTGATCTGGGCGAATGCGTCGCGTAGGTCGTTGGGTAGCGGGTCTTCGGCGGTCAGGACGTGTTGGGCGGCGCGGATCTGGACGGTGTGGTAGCGGCGGGCGGCGCGGATGAACTTCTTGATCGACCAGCCGGTGCGGTCCTCGATGAACCGGGTGACCGCGAGGGCGGCGAACACGATGGTCAGGTGGGCGTCGATGGACTCGCGCGTGTGGTGGTAGATCGGCCGGGCTTTCAGGTCGTGCTTGGACATCTGGAAGCTCTTCTCGATCTGGAACGGCCGGTGGTGAGCGTCGATCACGAACTCCGGTGACGGGTTGTCCAGGTTGGTGGTGTGGCCCTTGAGTCCGGCCAGTCCGCGGGCCTTGGCCTCCAACTCCCGGTTCACGCTCTTGTCCGCGCCGACCAGCTTGATGAACCGGTTCCGCTTGACCGAGACCTTTGCCGGCCACGGCCTTCTCGGCCGGCCGTGACGACCTGCTCGTCGATCCCTAGCACCGGCACGCCAGGCGATCAACGCCCGCAGCCTGAACCATTAGACTAAGAGCGACCGGCAATAGGGGTCACTTCAGGCGTCGAACGGTGGGCCGGGTGTCCCACCGGTAGAGGTTGCGGGCTCGCTGGATGAGGCGACGGACAGTGAGCCGTTCTGAGTAACGGTTCGTGACACTGGGTGATCTTGGGGGCGCGCCGGGCAGCGTCCACATGAGAGCGCGGGACCCCTGCTACGAAGTGGTCTTCTCACAGATCAACTTCACAGGGGTCCCGCGTCGATGAG
>WHSM01000574.1 GCA_009380105.1 Micromonosporaceae bacterium | reverse complement strand
GGCGAGTACGAGCTGGTCGAGGCCAGCGCCGGACTGCGCCCCGGCACCCCCGACAACGCGCCGCTGCTGGGCCTGACCGCTGATCCGCGCCTGATCGCGGCGACGGGGCACTACCGGCAGGGCATCCTGCTCACGCCGATCACCGGCGACGCGATCGCCGAGCTGCTGGTCACGGGTGAGGCGCCGGCCGAGATCGCGGCGTTCGACCCGCTGCGGTTCGCCCAGACCGGGCAGCGCCACCAGCCTGAGGAGGTGACGTCATGAACGTCAATGTGAACGGGGCCACCCGCCAGTTCACAGCCGAGGCCAGCGTCGCCGACGCCGTAGCCGCGCTAACCACAGCACCAAAGGGCGTGGCGGTGGCGCTCAACGGCGAAGTGGTGCCGCGCGGCGAGTGGCCCGCCACCCCACTAAGCGCCGGCGACCGGATCGAAGTCCTGACAGCGTCCCAGGGAGGCTGACATGCCCGTTTGTCGCAGTAATTCGAATACTTGCGGTCTCGGGGCGGCGGGTGACAACAAAACCATTACAAAACGCGTGGGGGTACGGCGATGACCGACGACGCGTTTCGGGTTGGCGGCGTCTTGCTGGGGTCGCGCCTCATCTTGGGTACGGGGGGAGCGTCTAGCCTCGCCGCGTTGGAGGAGGCGATCCGGGCCTCCGGGACCGAGTTGGTGACCGTCGCGCTGCGCCGGGTCGACCCGAGCGCACCGGGCTCGCTGCTCGACGTGGTGAAGCGGTGCGGAGTGCGTCTGCTGCCCAACACCGCCGGCTGCTTCACGGCCACCGAGGCGGTGAAGACGGCACAGCTGGCGCGGGAGGCGTTCGAGACCGACTGGATCAAGCTTGAGGTGATCGGTGACGAGGACACTCTGCTGCCGGACCCGGTCGAGCTGGTCACCGCCGCCGAGCAGCTGGTCGAGGACGGCTTCACGGTGCTGCCGTACGCCACGGACGACCCGATCCTGGCCCGCCGGCTCGCCGACGCTGGCTGCGCCGCGGTGATGCCGCTGGGGTCGCCGATCGGCTCCGGGATGGGAATCCGCAACCCGTACAACATCCGGTTGATCCGCGAGAAGGTGAGCGTGCCGGTGATCCTCGACGCGGGCATCGGCACCGCTTCCGACGCGGCGCTCGCGATGGAGTTGGGCTGCGACGGGGTGCTGGTCGCCTCCGCGGTGACCCGGGCGGAGCACCCGGAGCGGATGGCGACGGCGATGCGGCACGCGGTCGAGGCGGGCCGGCTCGCCTACCGCGCCGGCCGGATTCCCCGGCGGATGTACGCCGAGGCGTCCAGCCCACTCGAAGGCATGGCCCAATGGTGACGACGCTGCCACGATTGCTGGTGCTGACGGATCGGCGTCAGGCCCGCCATCCGCTGGTCCAGACGATCGAGCGCGTTGTGGCTGGGGGCGCGCGGGTAATCGTACTCAGAGAAAAAGATCTTGAAAAGACGGAGCGGGACGGCCTCGCGGACCGGCTGTGGCAGGTGCTGGCGCCAGTCGACGGCACGCTGATCGCCGCGTCGCGCCCGGCCGGCCCGGCACGAGGAGTGCACCTGGCCGCCGGCGACCTGCCGGCGCGGGCCGGGATCGTGGGCCGGTCCTGTCACGACGCGGCCGAGGTCCGGGCCGCCGGCGCGGTCGACTACGTCACCGTGTCGCCGGTGTTCCCGACGGCATCCAAGCCGGGGTACGGCCCGGCGCTCGGGCTCGGCGGATTGCGCGACCTGTGTCGGGTGACCGACGTGCCGGTCTACGCGCTCGGCGGCGTTGCCCCGGCGAACGCGGCCGCCTGCCTTGACGCCGGGGCGCGCGGCGTCGCGGTGATGGGCGAGGTCATGCGCGCCGACGACCCGGCGGCGACGGTCGCCAGCCTGCTCAAGCAGATCGCAAAGGAGGTGCCGGCATGAGCACCCCACGAAAGCGCTCGCTGCGCTCACGCTTCCGCGGGGACCCCGCGACGCCACCTGTGGCGCTCACGATCGCCGGCTCGGACTCCGGCGGCGGCGCCGGGATCCAGGCGGACCTGAAGACGTTCGCGGCGCTGGGGGTGTTCGGGACCAGCGCGGTCACCGCGGTCACCGC
>WHSM01000204.1 GCA_009380105.1 Micromonosporaceae bacterium | reverse complement strand
GCCCGTCGACGGACAGGTGGATCAGATGTCGAAGTACAGCGCGAACTCGTGCGGAGTCGGGCGCAGGCGGATCGGATCCACCTCGTTCTCCCGCTTGAACTCGACCCACGTCTCGACCAGGTCTGGGGTGAACACCCCGTCGTCGAGCAGGTACTCGTGGTCGCTCTCCAGCGCGTCGAGCACCTCCGGCAGCGAGCCCGGAACCTGCTTCAGGCCCGCGAACTCCTCCGGCGGCAGCTCGTAGAGGTCCTTGTCCACCGGCTCCGGCGGCTCCGTCTTGTTCTTGATGCCGTCCAGCCCGGCCATCAGCATCGCCGAGAAGGCCAGGTACGGGTTCGCCGACGGGTCCGGCACGCGGAACTCGATCCGCTTGGCCTTGGCGCTGGCGCCGGTCACCGGCACCCGGGTGCACGCCGACCGGTTCCGCTGCGAGTACACCAGGTTGACGGGCGCCTCGAGGCCCGGCACCAGCCGGCGGTACGAGTTAACCGTCGGGTTGGTGAAGGCGAGCAGTGACGGGGCGTGGTGCAGCAGGCCGCCCACGTACCACCGGGCCGTGTCGGAGAGGCCGGCGTAGCCCGCCTCGTCGTAGAACAGTGGCTCGCCGTTCTTCCACAGGCTCTGGTGGGTGTGCATGCCGGAGCCGTTGTCGCCGAACAGCGGCTTGGGCATGAACGTCACTGTGTTGCCCGCCGCCCACGCGGTGCTCTTGACGATGTACTTGTACAGCTGCAGGTTGTCCGCGCAGTGCAGCAGGGTGGAGAAGTTGAAGTTGATCTCCGCCTGCCCGGCGGTGCCCACCTCGTGGTGCGCCTTCTCGACGTTGATGTCAGCGTTGATCAGGTTGCTCACCATCGCGTCACGCAGGTCGGCGTAGTGGTCCTTCGGCGGCACCGGGAAGTAGCCGGCCTTGTACCCGGTCTTGTAGCCCTTGTTGCCGCCCTCCTCCTGGCGGCCAGTGTTCCAGGCGCCCTCGACCGAGTCGATGTGGTAGTAGGACTCGTGGGCGCCGTCGTCGTAGCGGATCGAGTCGAAGATGTAGAACTCCGCCTCAGGGCCGAAGTACGCCGTGTCGGCGATGCCGGTCGCGTTGAGGTGCTGCTCGGCCTTCTTGGCGATGTTGCGTGGGTCCCGGCTGTATGCCTCACGTGTGAACGGGTCGTGGATGAAGAAGTTCAGCGCGACGGTCTTAGCGGCCCGGAACGGGTCCACGAAAGCGGTGCTCACATCCGGCAGCAGCAGCATGTCCGACTCGTGGATCTGCTGGAAACCACGGATTGACGAGCCGTCGAACGCGAGCCCGTCGGTGAACACGCTCTCATCGAACGCCTTCACCGGCACAGCGAAGTGCTGCATCACGCCCGGCAGGTCGCAGAACCGTACGTCGATGAACTTCACGTCCTCGTCGGTGAGGTAGCGCAGAAGCTCTTCGGAGTTGGCGAACACTCGATATCCTCCAGGTCCGATGGCGGGGACGTGCCCAGTAGGGGTTTCGAGGAAGGTATGCACGCCTCGTTGCCCTCGGGTGTCCCGATTGTTTCGGTGGTGTTACATGGCGTCGATGGCGATGCACCTCACCGTACGCCGGAGCCCGGTGAGCCACGTCCGATACGCTGCGGTGCGTGTCGCGTGAACCCGTTGAGGACTCAGGCCCGGCAGCCGAGCCGGCGTCACATCCCGATCCCGCGTCCGATCGGACCCCAGGCGCCACGGCTGAGGGGGCTGCCGGCTGGGACACGGCGGGCTTCGGAGCCCGGTTCCTGGCGATCCTGGTCGACTGGGTGCTGTGCCTGATGCTGGCCGGCCTCGTGGCTGACCCGCCGGCCACCGGCTGGTGGGTCTACGCGCTCCTGATCCCCGAGTACGCGATCTTCATGGGCCGGTTCGGCCAGACGCCGGGCATGTGGCTGGCGAAGATCCGCTGCGCGTCGGTAGCCGACGCCGGGCCCATCGGGATGGCCCGCGCCCTGGCCCGCACCGTCCTGATGTGCCTGGTGATCCCGGTGCTCATCATGGACAGCTACGGCCGGGGCCTGCACGACCGCGCCGTCGGCTCCATCATGCTCAGCGCCCCGCGCCCCCGCTCATGAGATCGCCAAGCTTCCCGGCTAACGGCCGCGGAGGGCGCGGTTCATGCCTTTGGGCCGGAGGTTCTTGGGAATCGGGCCCTTCGGCATCTGGGGACGCCCGGCGGACAGCGCCTTGAGCCGGGTGTCCAGCGCGCTGACCTGGCCCTTGGTGATGTTGCGGGGCAGCTTCGTCAGGGTGGAGCGCAGCTTGCGGATCGACAGCTGCCCTTCCTCCGTGCCGACGATGTAGTCGTAGATCGGGGTCTCGCCGACCACGCGGGAGAGTCGTTTCTTCTCCTGGCCCAGCAGGCCGCGCAGGCGACCCGTGGCGCCCTCGCCCACCAGCACCACGCCGGGCCGGCCGATCACCCGGTGCACGAAGTCCTGCTGCGTGGTGACCTGCACGGCCGGTGTGACCCGCCAGTCGCCGCGCATGGTCTGCAGGATCGCGGCGGCCGCGCCCGGCTGGCCCTCGGCCTCGTTCATCATCGCGGTGTTCACGCGCAGGTTCAGCACCACCATGACGCCGAGCAGCGCGAGTAGCACGCCGGCCGGGGCCCACAGCCATTCTCCGCCGAGGAGCACCCACAGCACGGTGAGCCCGAGCGGGATGGCCGCCGCGAGCCCCGCGAGCGGAACGAAGAGCTTGTCGCGTTTCGCGGTGTAACTGAACGCTGTGCGGATCTGCTTGAGGCGGTCAAGGAATGAGGGCTTGCTGGGCTGCTCGGCCATGGGCCCGAGTTTATCGGCGGCGGAGACTCGGCGCTCAGCCGGCCGCCGGCTGACCCAGGGGAGCCTGCGAGCTTTCGGCCGACACTGATCATCTTCACGGCGGTCGGCCTGGTGTGGGCGACACTGATCGGGTTCGCCAGGCGGCTGGCCCTGCGGGCGAGCGCCGGGTCGTTCCTGCTCGCCTGCGCGCTCATCGGACCACGGTATGTGTCCGCGCGCCGTCCGCTCTGAACGCCCGTCCGCCGGAAGCTGTGATCCTGGCGAGCGCGGCGTCGACGTCCCGTCGCTCCTTCGCGCGGTGCTGCGCCTCCGTCAAGGCCAGGCGCGCGTTGTCGATCGCGGTCCGGTGCGGCCCGTGTCCGGCCATCGTGACCACAGAGACAGCGAATCGGCCGACCATTCTGGCTACTGAAAGTAAGTCACCCACGGCTACATCATGGTCGCTACGAGTTTCTGGCGTGTGAAGTGCCGGTTTCTTCGTCACGTCAGTCACAGATCACTGACGAAAGTTCCGGCCTCCGCTTCGCTTATGCCCCGGGACATCAGCTTTGCTGCGGCTCAGGCGACCGTTGGCGCGCTTGGGTCGCCTGCCGGTACAGCCGACCCGCGCGGTACGACGACCGCACCAGCGGCCCTGACATCACGCCGGCGAAACCGAGCTGCTCGGCCTCGGCCTGCAACTCGACGAACTCCTCCGGCTTGACCCAGCGATCCACCGGATGATGGCGCGGCGTGGGCCGCAGATACTGCGTGATGGTCAGCAGCTCGCATCCGGCGCCGACCAGGTCGCGCATCGCCTGGCTGATCTCCTCGCGCTCCTCGCCCATGCCGAGGATGAGGTTCGACTTGGTCACCAGTCCCGCGTCGCGTGCCTGCTGGATCACGTCGAGCGAGCGCTCGTACCGGAAGGCCGGGCGAATCCGCTTGAAGATCCGCGGCACCGTTTCGACGTTGTGGGCGAGGACCTCCGGGGCCGACTCGAACACCTCGGCCAACAGTTCGGGGATCGCGTTGAAGTCCGGGATCAGCAACTCCACTCCGCACCCGGGCAGCGCGGCGTGGATCTGCCGCACCGTCTCGGCGTACAGCCAGGCGCCGCCGTCGGCGAGGTCGTCGCGGGCGACGCCGGTGACCGTCGCGTACTTCAGGCCCATCGCCGCGACCGACTCGGCCACCCGGCGCGGCTCGTCGCGGTCGAGCTCAGCGGGCTTGCCGGTGTCGATCTGACAGAAGTCGCAGCGTCGCGTGCACTGGTCGCCGCCGATCAGGAACGTGGCCTCCCGGTCCTCCCAGCACTCGTAGATGTTGGGACAGCCGGCCTCCTCGCACACCGTGTGCAGGCCCTCCCGGCGCACGAGGCCTTTCAGCTCCGTGTACTCCGGGCCCATCTTGGCCTTGACCTTGATCCATGGCGGCTTGCGCTCGATCGGCGTCTGCGCGTTGCGCGCCTCGACGCGCAGCAGGCGGCGGCCTTCAGGCTGTACAACGGTCACCCGGCAACCCTAACGCCGCGGCCCGGCAGCTCCCCAGCGACGCCTGTCACTCCCCAGCGACGTCACTCCGCGGCGCGGCTGAGGCGTCACCGGCCAGGGCCGCAGGGCGAGACAGCGAGCCCCACCGCGCCGGGGCCGAGGTGAGCGGCGATCACCGCGCTGGCGCGCGTCACCACCAAACGTCGCAGGTGCGGGACCCGGGCGCGCATCTGACGCGCCACCTCCTCGGCCCGGCGTGGCTCGTCGACGTACTCGACGGCCGCGTCCACCGGCCGGTTGTCGGACAGCTTGACCCCCACGTCCACCAGCCTCGCGAGTGCGCGCTGGGTGCCGGAAACCCTCGCCAGCGGCACGATCTCGCCTTCGGCGAGCTCGAGCAAGGGCTTGATCGACAACGCGCTGCCCAGCAGCGCGGCGGCCTTCCCGATCCGGCCGCCGCGGCGGAGGTGCTCCAGCGTGTCGACGTAGATCATCTGGCTGCCGTGGGCCTTCCGCTCTTCGAGCAGCCGCACGATCTGCGCCGCGCTCCAGCCCGCCATCGCGGCCTCGGTCGCCAACACCGCGAGGAACCCCAGGCTCATGCCGCTGGTGAGCGAGTCGACCACGTGCACCGGTATCCGCATCCGGGAGGCGGCCTCCCGCGCGGAGTGCGAGGTCTGCGAGAGTCGGCTGGAGATATGCAACGACACGATCTCCCGGTAGCCCGTGTACGCCGCGTCGCTGTAGGTCCAGAAGAACTCCGGCGAAGGCGGCTCGGAGGTGGTGACCGGGGTGTCGCCGTGCAACGCCCTCGCGACCTCGTCGGGATCGGCGTGCGCCTCGTCGGTGTGCCGATCGCCGATGTGCAGTTGCAGCGGCACCACCTTGATGCCGTAGTGCGCCACGACTCGTGGCGGTAGGGCAGCGGTGGAATCCGTGACGATTGCTACGCGACTGTGATGTTCCGGGCCCATTACAGGGAGGTTAATACCGAGCGTGATTCGCATCCAGAGGATCCCGGGTGTCGATGACACTCGGTGATCGACCGGAGGGCCGGCCGGGGCCCGGCGGGGTCAGCCCGGGATCGTGTCCAGGCGAGGCTCCACGAGCGCCAGCACCTCGGTGACGGTGACGCCGCGTCCCAGTTCGGTCGACAGAGACGTGACGCCCGCGTCCCGGATGCCGCAGGGCACGATCCGGTCGAAGTGGCGCAGATCACAGTCGCAGTTGATCGAGAATCCATGCAACGTCACGCGTTGGCTCACCCGGATCCCGATCGCCGCCACCTTGCGGTCCGGGCCGCGCTCGTCGGCTGGGATCCACACGCCGCTGCGGCCGGTGACCCGGGACGCCGTCACGCCCACGGCGGCGCAGACGTCGATCAGCATCGCCTCGACCCTCCGGACGTACGCGACGACGTCGACCGGGTCGGACAGCCTCGTGATCGGGTATCCGACCAGCTGGCCGGGCCCGTGCCAGGTGATCTTGCCGCCGCGATCGACGTCGATCACGGGAGTGCCGTCGAACGGGCGGTCCGACGGCTCGGTGCGCTTGCCCGCGGTGTAGACGCTCGGATGCTCCAGCAGCATCACCGTGTCCGGGATCTGATCGGCGACCCGCTGAGCGTGCAACCGGCGCTGCTGTTCCCAGGCCGCGAGATAGTCGACGGTTCCGGCGCGAACCACGCGGAGTCGGCCGGCGGCGGCGTCGGTCGAGGCGGCGTCGGCGAGCGACGGCGGCGCGTCGGAGGCGGACGCGGCGTCGGGCGACGGCGGGGCGGATGACGGCGCGGGCACGACAGAACTCACCTGGCGAGCTTAGCGCCGACCGCACCAGGCGCTTCACACGGAGGTAACTATGCGTAATTCTGCATGCGCGGAACGTTGACATCCTTAACGAAAACGGATACCAATAGGGCACCGAGGAACCACCGGAAGGAGCTTCTGACATGTCGCTCGACGTGCCCCCTGCCCTCCTCGAACGCGCTGCCCGGGGAGAGGCGACCGACGCCGAGTTCATCGATTGTGTGCGTCAGTCCCTGCCGTACGCCTGGGACACCGTCAGCCGCATCGTGGCCGACCTGGAATCCGAGGAATCCGCGGCCGAGTTCGCCGACAACGAGACCCCGCCGCCCGATGAGACCGCCCGCGGGCAGCTGCTGCGCGCGCTGGCCAGCGACTCCATCCGCGGCGGGTTGGAGCGCCACTTCGGCGTCAGGCTGGTGTTCCAGAACTGCCACCGGGTGGCGGCCTTCAAGCTCTCGGCCGTGGACGGCCCGACCTACCGCCGGTTCATCTCCGTGGAGGGCCAGCTGCTGAACCAGTCACCTGAGCTGCGCAACTGCTAGCTCGCATGGGTCGATCAGGGAGTCTGCGGCGTCCATAGGGCGGCACGGGCTCCCCTGATCGTTCCACGCCTCAGTGTGCGAGCGCCCAGCGCAGCGCCGCCCCCAGGTCGGCGTGGGCGAACCGGAACCCGTGGCGGGTCAACACGCTCGGCAGGACACGCTGGCTGGCCACCACCTCGTCGGCGAACTCGCCGAGCAGCAGTCGCAGCCCGAACCACGGCGCCGGAAGGATCGCCGGCCGGCCGAGCTCCTCGCCCAGCGCGCGGGTGAACTCGCGGTTCGTCGGCGGGTACGGCGACGAGAGGTTCACCGGGCCGCTGATGCCCGGACGCTCAAACAGGAACTCGACCGCGCTGAGCCAGTCCGCGAGTGAGATCCACGCCATGTGCTGGCGCCCCGAAGCGAGCGGGCCGCCCAACCCGAGCCGGAAGAACGGCAGCATGCCTTTCAACAGGCCGCCCGAAGCGGCCAGCACCGGGGCCGTGCGCAGCCTCACCACGCGCGCGCCCGCCTCGGCCGCCGGCTCCGTGGCCGCCTCCCAGTCCCGGGCCACGTCCTGGAGGAATCCCTCGCCGCGCGGGGCGTCCTCATCCACGGCGTGCTCGCCGGTGTCGCCGTAGTAGCCCACGGCCGAGGCGTTGAGCAGCACGGTCGGGGTCCCGCGCGCCGCGATGGCCTCGGCCAGCGTCGCGGTCGGGTCGACCCGGCTGCGGCGGATCACCTTCTTGTAGTCCTCGTCCCAACGCTTGTCACCGATGCCGGCGCCAGCGAGGTTGATCACCGCATCAGCGTCCTCGAAGGCCGCCGGGTCGAGTTCCCGGCGGGACGGATCCCACGTGAGCTCATCCTGGGCGCGCGCCGGGCGGCGCACCAGCCGGATCACCTCGTGGCCGCTGCCTCGCAGCCGCTCGGTCAGGTTCGTGCCCAGGAACCCCGAAGCACCCGCTATCACCACCCGCATAGGGGCATTTTCCCAACTCACCGCGATAACAGCGACCCCAGCGCGTCAGCCTTCGTGTGGCGGCCGCGCCGGGGTCGCGATGTCCGGCCGCGCCCCGGGCCTGGCGCGGGTCCTGCTACAGGCCCAGCTCGCTTTCGAAGTTCGCGGCCTCCAGGCGCTCCTTCACTGCGGCGAGGTAGCGCGCGGCGTCCGCGCCGTCGACCAGGCGGTGGTCGTACGACAGCGCCAGGTAGACCATCGAGCGCGGCACGATGATCTCGCCGAGCTGCGGGTCGTCGACCACCACCGCGCGCTTCACCACCGCGCCG
>WHSM01000537.1 GCA_009380105.1 Micromonosporaceae bacterium | reverse complement strand
GGGGCCACCGGAGGCGCCGTACGCGTGAGCCGGGACCTGCGCGGCGCAGCGGCGACGCGTTCCCCTGGGGCGAGCCCGGTCTGAGCAGAGGTGTTGAGTTCCACGACGTCTGGTGGGCGGTGTGCGATGCGCCGTTCGGCGCTGAGTCTGGAGGTCGGCAAGCCACGCGGCCGGGCGGGGCAGGCGTCGACCTTGGCTCGGTAGGGCGCGGGCCCGGCGGGCGGGTTTGGTGTGTCCGAGGCCCTGTCGCGGAAGTCGGCCGGCGTTGGTCGTTGATCACCCGCACCGGTGCCGGATGCGGGGCGGGTCATCGAGTTCAACCTTTCGCGCGCTCTCTCGATGAGCTGCGAGCCTTGGCTGGCGCCGGGAAGGGCACGGCGTCCGGGTTGGCGAGCGGCGCCTGACTCAGCCCCGGCGCGCCGCCGCCCTGGGCCTGGGGTCCGTGGGCTTGCCTGGGGCGGGTCGGCAGCAGTGGTCCCGCCGTGGGGCGCCCGTGCGAGTGCTGTCAGGCGGGTTGTCGGCGGGCTCGGTTTCGGCGCTGCCGGTTGCAGCCGTGACTGTGGTGTCGCGGCTCCGGCGGGCGGCGGTGACGATGGCGGCGACGCCTCCCGCGGCCGCGGGAGGCGGCCGCGGAGCCGGCGATGAGGGTCGTGTTGTCGGCGATTAGCTGCGTGAGCCGGCCGACAGCGGCGCCGACGCCCCCTGCCAGGGGGTTGCCGGCGGCGTCGCCGCCGGTCAGTACCGGCAGCCAGTACGCGATCAGGTAGCCGCCGGCCGCCACGAGGACGGCCCCGGCGAGTCGGGTGGCGATGGGCAGCAGCCGCCGAAGCCCGCGTTCGAGGGCGGTGCGGGCGAGCGCGGCCGAGGCGGCGAGCAGCACCAGCACGGCAGACGCGCCGAGCCCGTAGGCGGCGAACACGCCGAGCATCGACGCGACGCTGGCGGTCGCGAGGGCCTGGGCGACCACGGCCAGGAGCACGGCGAGGGTGCACGACAGCGACGCGAGTGCGTACCCCGCGCCGAAGACAACCATGGCGGCGGGTCCCCGCCCGGGCCGGACCGGCCGGCCGCCGCCCAGTCGTAGCGGGATCCCGCGGCCGGCGACGATGAACAGGCCCACCGCCGCCAGGACCGCGCCGATCACGACGGCGAACCAGGGGATGGCCCCCATGATCGCGCGCAGCCCGGCCGCGACGAGCAGCCCCGCCAGGGCGAACACGCCGGCGAAACCCGCGCTGACCGCGACGCCTGTGCCTATTCCCTGGGCGAGCCGCGGCAGCGTCCCGGCCGGTCGCCGGTCCTCGGGCGCGCCCAGGTAATAGGCGAGGAAGGCGGGCAGCATCGCGAACCCGCACGGGTTGACCGTGGAGAGCATGCCGGCGCCGAACGCGAATCCGAACGCGGCGTCCATACGGCCCCCTCCAAACAGAGCAACACGCGGCCCCGGCCCGCCGGTCAGGATTGGGCGCTGGCTTTGGCGAACGCGGCCTTGACCTCGGATTCCGGCGGGTCGACGCCGCGGTAGACCTCCGCGCCGGCAGCGTCGTAGACGATCAGCGCGTTCACCTTCAGCGTCTGGGCGAGGCGGGCCTTCGGGTCGTGGGCGGCGGCGCGGTCGCCGTCTTCTGCGGCGGCCAGGAACCCCCGGATGGACTCGGCGTCGTCGTAAGGGCTGATGCTCACCGGCAGGTACACAACCTGCGAGTGGGCCTCGGCGACCTCGCCGAGCGCGCGCAGCGGCGGCACGCAGGAGGCGCAGCCGGTGGCGAAGAAGTACACCGCCGTCGGCTTCCCCGGCGCTGGGACACGCACCGCGGCGCCGTCGAGCATCCGCACAGTGCGGGCATCGCCCCGCCTGGGAGTCGGCGGCTGGCCTGCTCTGATCGCCGCCCGCTGCGTCCGGGGTCGTCGCAGCCGGCCGCAGGACGGCGGCGCCGACGGCGAGGATCACGCGCGCCGGCGCCGGGCACGCCACCAAGAGCGGCAGCCGCAATCACGCTGCCGAGTTTCACCCACGTCCTCGCCATTGACCCGCCGGCACGCGACATGGCAGGTCTGGCTGATCCGCCAGCCCGCGCGACGTCTTGAGGCACGCCCACCGACATCATCGACTCCTCCCCACCCGGCGGCGTCCCCGGACAAGCGCTGACTCCCGCCTGACCGGGTCCGGAGACGCCGCCAGCCAGCAGCGTCCATGTGGCACAGATGGCGGCACAAGACACCCGGCGTGGCGAAGCGGCGACACAGCGTCTACCCGCCAGAGGCCACGCAGAGAAGCCCGCACGTAGTCCACCTCGGAGAGATCCCGCTCGGCGAAGGCGCGGTGCTCGGCGCGCCACTGCTCGGTCAGCTTGGTGATCACCGCCGCCGACAGGCCCTTGGCCGAGCCGAGGAACTGGCCCAGCGCGGGCGCGAAGTCCCCCGAGGAGAGCCCGTGCAGATACAGCAGCGGCAGCACCTCGGTGATCTTCGGTGTCTTGCGCGCCCACGGCG
>WHSM01000564.1 GCA_009380105.1 Micromonosporaceae bacterium | reverse complement strand
GCATTCTCCCGCTCACCCGCGGGCGGTTAGGCTTCGGCGCATGGCGAGGTGGCGATGGCGTGGCCGGACGGCGGACACGGCCCTGGTGCTCGCCGTCGGGCTGGTCGCCCTCGTCGGCCTGGTGGTGCAGTCGCGCGGCATCGACACCGCCGCTGAATGGGCGGCGCTGCTGGCCGTGCTGGCCTCCTCCGGCGCGCTGTACGTCCGCCGCCGCCATCCGGTGCCGGTGGGCGTGGTGGCGCTGGCCGCCGTCGGCGCGTACGGGGCGTTGCTGCACCGGCCCGGTCCGATCATGCTGGTGTTCGTCGTGGCCCTCTACACGCTCGTCGACGAGGGGTACCTCGGTGTCGCGATCGGGCTCGGTCTCGCCTCGGTGGTCGCCTTCGCCGTCGCAGACGGCTACAACCGGAACACCGCGAACGGGGCGACGCTGCTGCACGCCGGTTGGCTCGTCGCGGTCATCGTCGGCGTGACCCGCAACCGCCGGGCCTACCTCGCCGAGGCGCGGGCCCGGGCGCTCGCCGCCGAGCAGCGGATGGAGGAGGAGGCCCTGCGACGGGCCACCGAGGAACGGCTGCGCATCGCCCGCGAGCTGCACGACGTGCTCGGCCACCACCTCTCGCTGATCAACGTGCAGGCCAGCGCCGCGCTGCACCGCCCCGACCCCACCCGGTCCGAGCAGGCGCTCACCGCGATCAAACAGACAAGCAAGGAGACGCTGCGTGAGTTGCGCACAACGCTCGGCGTACTGCGGCAGGAGGGCGAGGCGCCGACCGCGCCGGCGCCCGGCCTGAACCGCCTCGACGAGCTGGTCACGACGGCCGGGCAGTCCGGGTTGGAGATCCGCACCGAGCTGGCCGAAACCCGGCCGCTGCCGGCCGACGTCGACCTGGCGGCGTACCGGATCGTCCAGGAGGCGCTCACCAACGTGACCCGGCACGCGGGCGCGACCACCGCGGTGATCCGGGTCCGGCCCGACCGCGACGACGTGCTGGTGGAGATCGAGGACGACGGCGCCGGGGCGCCCGGCCCGCCCGGCAACGGCATCCTCGGCATGGACGAGCGGGCCCGGGCGCTCGGCGGCTCGCTGACCACGGGCCCCGGGCCGGACGGCGGCTTCCGGGTGCGCGCCCGCCTGCCGCTGCGGCCCGGCCCCGTACCGGCGGAGGCGCCGGCGTGATCCGGCTGCTGCTCGCCGACGACCAGGCCCTGGTACGCGCCGGGTTCCGGTCCATCCTGGACGGTGAGGAAGGCATCGAGGTGGTCGGCGAGGCCGCCGACGGCGCCGAGGCGGTGCGGCTCGCCCGGCAGCTGCGGCCTGACGTCGTCCTCATGGACATCCGGATGCCCGGGCTGGACGGCCTGGCCGCCACCCGGGAGATCGCCGCGAGCTCCGATGTCCGCGTGATCATCCTGACCACGTTCGACCTGGATGATTACGTCTACGGCGCGCTGCGGGCCGGCGCGAGCGGCTTCCTGGTCAAGGACACCGAGCCGGCGGAGCTGATCCACGGGGTGCGGGTGGTGGCCCGCGGTGACGCGCTGATCGCGCCGTCGATCACCCGCCGGCTGATCGCCGAGTTCGCCGCCCGGGCCACGCATCCGGACCCGGGGCCGCGACTGAACGCGCTCACCGAGCGGGAACGCGAGGTGATGGCGCTGGTCGCCGCCGGCCTGTCCAACAACGAGATCGCGGCGCGGCTGGTGCTGAGCCCGGCCACCGCGAAGACGCACGTCAGCCGGATTATGACCAAGGCCCAGGTCCGGGACCGGGCCCAGTTGGTGATCCTCGCGTACGAGTCCGGCATGACCGTCCCCGGCTGGCTAGCCCGCTCCTGAGAAACAACCTCCGGGGTACGCCGGTCAGCCGGTGCGGCGGGAGCGGGCCAGAGCCAGCCCACCGATGACCACGGCGATCAGCCCCACCACCAGGGCCACGAAGGCCCCGCCTAGCCCGTTGCCCGTGCCGACACCGCCGTCGGAGGTGGCTACAACCAGCCCACCGAGGGCCATGCCGATCAGCCCTGCCGCCAGGGCCACGACGGCGCCGAGCCGCCCGTTGGCGGTGCCGAAACGACCGGCGGGACGGACCAGAGCCAGCACACCGATGACCACGCCGACCAGCCCCAGCACAGCGGCCGCGCTGGACCCGAGTCGCCCGGCGCTCATGGCGTACACACTGGCGGCGGCCGGCTGGACCGCGACGTG
>WHSM01000462.1 GCA_009380105.1 Micromonosporaceae bacterium | reverse complement strand
CGAGGAGACGCTCAACGTGACGCCCGACGACGCGATGGTCGCCATCACAGCCAGGGGTCGCACCTCCCTCACCGTGGAGGAGGGCATCGGTTTCATCACGCATTTCCCAGAGTCGCTGGAGAAGAATCACTGCTTCTCGCTGGCAGGGTCGCGCTGTGGTGACCGCAGGGTGCCGGCGCTGTGGATCAGCAAGGGAGCGCCGAAGTTGGGGTGGTGCTGGGCGGGCAACCCGCACACCTGGCTCGGGTCAGCGTCCTGCCGGGACCGGGTCGGGCCCGAGTAGCCTCGCGTGGCGGTGCGGGGCCGCCTCGTGATCGTGGCCCGGATCGAGCGCTGGCGCCTCCGGCAGGAGCGGGGGTGGCAGGTCCCGGCTGAGCTCACGGAGCGCCGCCAGGCCGAGGGCGATGGCTGGCTGCTGCTCGCTGCCTCGCCGGACACAGGTGAGGATGTGCCGGGATGGCGCTGGATGGCGCAGCGGGATCCGCGCCACCTGGCAGTGCGACGGCGCCGGGGCGAGTCGCGGCTCCAGCGCGACGCCCAGTCCTGAGGCCACCAACGCCGCGACCGCCAGCACGTCCTTGGCCTGGTGGACGATGCGGGGCGAGAACCCGGCGGCCGTGCACGCGGTGGACACGAGTTGCGCGCAGTCGCTGCTGCCCGGCGCCGGAATGATCCAGGGCTCGTGGGCCGCGTCGATCAACTCCACGTCGGGCTTGCCGGCCAGTGGGTGGTCGGCGGGCACGAAGAGGTCGAGGGGCTCCTCCAGCAGTGGCCGCTGGTCGAACTTGGGATCGTCGAGCGGCGGAGTCTCGCCGCCCGGCACCACGATGGCGATGTCCGCCTCGCCCGCGAGCAGGAGATCGAAGCCGCCGTCGCTCTCCGCTTCGGTGATCCGCACCGTGAGTCGGGGGTGGGTCTCCGCGAGCGCCTTGGCGGCCGGCGCGAGCAGGGCGGCGATCACCGTGGGGTATCCGCACATCCGCAGCACCCCGGCGCCGCCGTCCGCCGCATGGGCTGCGAGCTCACCGCGGGCCCGCTCCCAGTCGGCGTGGAGCGTGTCGGCGTACGCCACCAAACTCTCCCCAGCGGCGGTGAGCCGCACCCGGCGGCCGTTCGGCTCCAGCAGCGCCACGCCGACCTCGTGCGCGAGTTGCCGGAGCTGATGCGACACCGCGGACGGCGTGAGGTGCACCGCAGTCGCGGCCGCGGTGACGGTGCCGTGCTGCGCGACCATCCGGAGCACATGTAGCCGGCGCATGTCCACTGAGCCATTCATGCGAAATCCCTACACGGTTTCGTCGAAAAACTTGAGCTGGACCTCAACCATAACGCGCAGCAGACTCGTAGACATGGCTACTGACACAGCGAACTCGACCACCAGGACCGAACCCGAGGTGGTGTCCCGCCACGTGACGTCCGAGGGCGTCCTGGTCTACCTCCGGACCACGGACGGTGAGCTTCAGGCGAGGCTGCACCGGTGGAACGGCGGCTCCTGGGCCGTCGTCAACAGCGACCGCCGGGCTCACCAACTGCGCGCGCGTGCTGACCCGCCGGGCCCCGGACGCCCGGCGAGCCGGCGGCGGGTCAGTCGCGCGAGGGGCGTACCACCGCCGCGCTTCCGCCGCCGAGTCGCAACGGCTCGGCGGCGGCCTGCATCCGGCCGTCCGACAGGAACGTCACGCCGGTGACGTTGCCGAGCGTCCCCACGGCACTGAGCTGATGGCCGCGAGCCCGTAGCGCGTCGGCCTCCGGCGCGCCGAAGAGGCCCTGCTCGGCCGCGGTGACGGACCCGTTGAGGTTGGACAACCGCGGCGCGGCGATCGCCTCGGGCAGGCTCATCCCGAAGTCCACGTAGTTCACCAGCATCTGCAGCACCGTGGTGATGATCCGAGCGCCGCCCGGCGACCCCACCGCGAGCACCGGCTTGCCGTCGGCGAGCACGATCGTCGGTGACATGCTGCTGCGGGGCCGCTTGCTGCCCGCTGGCGCGTTCGCCGGGTCGTCCGGGTTGAAGGAGAAGTCGGTGAGCTCGTTGTTCAGGAGGAAGCCGTAACCGGGCGCCGCGATGCCGCTGCCGGCGATGGACTCGATCGTGAAGTTGTAGCTCACCATGTTGCCGTGCCGGTCGGCCACCGCCAGGTGCGTCGTGGAGCCGTCCGCGCGACCTGGGTCCCCGGCCATGACCAGCGAGCCTGACCCGTCGTCGTACGGCCACGGATCGCCGGACGGGGTCGGCTTGGAAGCGGCCCGCTCGCCGATGAGCGGACGGCGCTCGTCGGCGTACCCCTGGGACAGCAGACCCTTCACGGGCACGTCAACGTGGTCGCTGTCGCCGAGGTACGCGGCCCGGTCCGCGAACGACAGGGCCGAGCTCTCGATCAGGTAGTGCAGCGCCTGCTCGCGCGGCACGCCCGCCATGTCGAAGCCTTCGAGGAGGTTCAGCGCGTTGCCGACTGTGGTGGCGCCGCTGGAGGGCGGCCCCATGCCGTGCACCTCCAGGCCGCGGTAGGTGGTCGCGCCTGACGCGCGCTCGAAAGCCCGGTATCCGGTGAGGTCGGCGACCGTCATGGAACCCGCGCGCACGTTGCGGTCCGTGTCGGGAACCACCGGCGGATCGGTCACGGCGCCGGCGATCGCCTCGGCGATCTCGCCGTTGTAGAACGCCGACGGGCCGTGCCGGGCCAGCAGCCGGTACGTTCGCGCCAGCTCCGAATTACGGAAGACCGTGCCCTCCTGCGGCGCCTGGCCGTCTTCGGTGAGGAACGTGTCCCGGCTGGAGGTGAAGTCACGCAGCATCGCGAGGTTCTGCTCCGTGCGCCGCTGGTACTCCGCGTCGACCACGAATCCCCGCTCGGCGACGGCCGTCGCCGGCCGCAGCAGTTGGCTCAGCGGCATCGACCCGTGCTTGGCCAGCGCCATCTCCCAGCCGCGCACCAGGCCCGGCACGCCGATCGACAGGCCCGAGACCCGGGCCTCGCTGAACGACAGCGGACGGCCAGTCTCCGGGTCGATGAACAGATCGGGCCCCGCAGCGGCCGGCGCGGCCTCACGGGAGTCGATCGTGGTGACCTTGCCGGTCTTCGCCGAATAGATCACGAAGAAGCCGCCACCGCCGACGCTGCCGTCATATGGCCGGGTCAGGCCGAGCATGGCGGAGGCCGCCACCGCGGCGTCGATCGCATTGCCGCCACGTCGGAGGATCTCCAGACCGGCCCTTG
>WHSM01000503.1 GCA_009380105.1 Micromonosporaceae bacterium | reverse complement strand
GCCGAGCTCCCGCAGGAACGTCAGGCCGTGGGTCAGGCTGCCGTAGTTGTGGACATTCGGGTTGCCGAGGTAGACGCCGACGGCGTCGGCGCCGTGATCAGCCCGGGTCGCGGCCAGCCGCTTCGCGACGAGTCGCAGGGCGTCGGCGTCCGGCAATGGCGCGTCCGGCAGGTCGAACAACTCCCTGCCGTTCTCGTCCCGGAAACTCCGCAGCTGAGGGCGCAACGAGTCGACCGGCTCCCGCAGCCGGGTCAGCCCGGACCACACCTGGACATCGGAGACGCTCGCCGGCCCGTACACCGCCAGGTACCGCAGAATGATCCCCTCGATCGATGGCGCGGCGGCGACGCCGCGGCCGAGCCACGCCTCGACCGTGGTGAACGTCGGCTGTCCGCTGCGACGCCAGAGCCCTCGCGGCGGCACGTGCACCATCGGCAGCAGTTGGCGCACCAGGTACGCCAAGGCCGCCGGATCCCGATCCGGCCACCGCGCCGCCAGCAGCTCGCGAAGCTGCCCGGCCGTGCGCGGCGTCTCCTCCACGTGCCGGCGACCCGCGTCCAGCACCGCGTCGACGTCCAGGCCCTCCAGGCGATGCCGGCCGTACATCTGGTTCGGGTAGACATCGCGCTCCAACGCCGGCGTCACTAGTGGCCGCAGCTGAAGGCAGTCCTCGGCGCTGACCAGGTGGATAGTGGCGCGCATCAATGTCGCGCGCACCGCCTGCCGCCCCACGATCAGCTTCGACAACTGCTCCGGCTCGAACCCCTCCAGCCGCGTCCACAGCCCGTAGTACGGAGCCGGCGGCGACTGGGCCTGCATCCCGACCAGATGCGCGATCGCCTCAGCGGCGGAGAGGCCGGCGCGACGCAGCAGAAGCTGCCGGTCCAGCAGCGCCCGGTTGAGCTGGCGCGCGGTGAGGGTTCCCATGACCCGCAGGCTATCCGCCGGGTACGACGCTCAGCCCCCGACCACGTCATCGGCCCCGTCGTCAGCCGCCTTGTGGCCGGCCGCCGCGTCCGCCGCCGCGCGCAGCTTTCCGAACTCCTCCGCCAGCCCGTCGAGCTGATAGTGGGCGTTGAGGCCGCTCGGGTTCGGCAGCACCCACAGCCCGCTGTCGCCGAGCCGCTCGTCCTGCCGGCCGACCCGCGCCGTCGGACGGCCGAAGCCGGTCCGGTACGCGGTCACCCCGACCACCGCGACCCAGCGGGGCCGGTAGCACTCCGCCAAGCCGGCCAGACGCTCGGCGCCCGCGGTCAGCTCGTCGCGAGTCAACTCGTCGGCGCGTGCGGTGGTGCGCGTCGCCAGGTTGGTGGCGCCGAGTCCGTACCAGAGCAATTCCTGCTGCTCCTCGGGCCGCAACTGGCGCGGCGTGAAGCCGGAGCGGTGCAACGCCGGCCAGAACCGGTTGCCGGGCCGCGCGAAGTGCTGCCCGAGCGCGCCGGACCACAACCCCGGGTTGATGCCGCAGAACAACACCCGCAGCCCGGGCCCGACCACATCCGGGATGGCGCGGTCACGCGCCGCAGCCAGGTCCTCAGCGGTCGGTCTCGCCACGGTTCCGGGCCTCCTGACGACGGGTCGCGGGCTGGCCTGCCGGCTCCATCCTGCCAACATGTCCTCATGGACAACGGCTTGGACGGCGGCATCGAGGCCTCGCTGGTGCGCCAGTTCTACCAGCGGGCATGGAACCTCTGGGACGACGGCGTGGTCGATGACGTCATGGCGCCCGACTTCGTCTTCCGGGGCTCGCTGGGCGACGAGGTGCGCGGCCGCTCCGGCTGGCGCGCGTACCGCGACCAGATCCGGGCGGCGGTTCCGGACTTTCACAACGAGATCGTCGACCTGGTCACCTCGCCGGGACGAGCCGCTGCCCGGTTGCGGTACACCGGCCATCACCGGGGCGTGCTGCTCGGACACCAGGGGCGTGGTCAGTGGATCGAGTACGCGGGCGCGGCGTTCTTCACCGTCATGGACGGACATCTCGCTTCCGCCTGGGTGCTCGGCGACCTCGACGCGCTGCGCCGCCAAGCACGCCCCGACGGGCCAGGTGGCTGACGAGAGATCGCCGTCCCGGGCTCAAGAGTGCGGCCTGAGCGCCGTCGCCCGGTTACGGGGATTGCGGAGGGTCCAAGCGGGCCGCGCGGGTCGCGGCGTCCTGCACCTCAGAGGCCTGGTCGCGGGTTCGACCCATCGCGGCCAGCACGGAGCTGGGAACCGGCACGCCCGGAGGAACGTCGCCATGCGTGACTGGGTCGCCGGCCCACGTGACCAGCGGCAGCACGCCCGTCCAGACCGCCCGGTCCTCGCCATCTTCCGGGTCAGACGTGACCGGCTCCGCACGAACTTTGACGCTCACCTCGTCCAAGGGGAGCCGAAGCACGAGGGTGGCCGTGAGCTCCTTGCGGGTGGATGCACGCACCTCTTCCCACCGGCCCGGAAGCAATCTGTCGACCAACACCTGGAGTGCCTCGATCTTCTCCGTTCCTTCCAGAACGGCAGGCACCCCGAACGCAACCACGCTGCGATAGTTCATCGAACTGTCGAACACCGAACGCGCCACCACCAGTCCGTCCAGCAGGGTCACGCCGACCGCGATCGGGGCAGCCGATGCGGCCGCACTCAGCACGCCTGACCCGGTGGATCCGTGAAGCAGCAACGTGTCACCGTCCCGCGCGCAGGCGAACGGGATGACCACCGGGTGCCCGTCGTCGCGTACGACGGACACATGCGCCACGAGTGCGGCGTCGAGGATCCGATAGAGCTCGGCCCGATCCCTGCGCTGCCGCTCCGGCAGACGCCGGATCTTGGTACGAGCGCCGATCG
>WHSM01000362.1 GCA_009380105.1 Micromonosporaceae bacterium | reverse complement strand
TCATCGGGCTGCCACAGGCGCCGGCCGCCCTGGTCGCCATGGGCGCCACGCCGAGCGCCGGTGTCACGGTCATCGAACCGCACCGCCCAGCGGACGCGGCGTCCGGCGGCTGAGGCGGGGTGGCGTTGGAGTTGACCGTGGGGCAGCGCGCGAGGCTTTCCGGCGGATCAGGATTTCGGCGATGATCAGGTTGATGATCCATCCCAGCCACTGACCGATGGGGATCGTGGCTTCGATCGCCGCGTCCGCTGAACCGCCGTACACGCTGTCGATGATCGGGAGTTGCGCCAGCACCAGCAGCGGCGCCACGACGCGTGAGGTCACGGCCAAGAACGTCAGGGCGTAGTTGCGCATCATCCACGCCTCGTGGGCTGCGAAGTCACGCCGACGAGCCGCGCGAAGCGCCAACCCACCGGTCACGAGCCACGCGATACCGGGAATGAGCAGCCCGATCTGGGTGACGGGCCCGTTCACGGACAACGCGGCCACGGGAATCCCCGCCAGCGCCGACGGGAGCACACCAGCGAACAGGTACGCCCGCCCGATCACCCGATGCGCCCGGCGGCGCGCGCGAATCGCTGGGACGAATTGCAACGGCCCCAGCACCAGGGCTGCCATCGCGGTGAAGATGTGCACCAGCAGCAGCACCCGGTGCACCTCGTTGCGCGACGATATCCGACTCGCGTCGACGTCGAACAGCAGGTACGGCAGCACCAGCACCGACCCGGCCACGACCGCCACGGCGAGCATCAGCCAGACCGCCCGAGGGCGCGGCAGCACTGACCTCGGAGCCGCGGACGACGTCGTCTTCTCACCCACCAGGCGCACCTCTGCGGTAGTGGCGGACCACTGCGGCGACTCCAGTGACAACGGCCGCGCTCACGGCGAGCAGTTGGATCCACAATCCGATCGAGTCACCCAACGGATCCGGGTCGACCAGGCGATGCGCCTGCCCGGCCGCGAAGAGCCCGACGAGTTGCGACAGCGCCGCTATCACACCCACGATCGGGCTCCACCGCCACGGCCCGAACCAGACGAAGCCGGCCGCCACCAGCAGGATGACGATTCCCGGGGGAACCACCGGGTATTCGGCTCCCGAGATGATCTGGATGACGATGCCCCCGGCAGCGACGAGGAGGGCGATCACCGTCCATCTCACCCATGGAGCCTTTGTCCGCGTGTTCGGTGCCGTTGTCATCGGTCGCCTTCCTGGTAGAGAGAGCTCAGCAGTCTGTCCCCAGGCTGGGCGCGAAAGGCCACAAGATCGTCCCCCGGAGGGAGTATCCGGACGTACCCCATTCGACGTACGCGCGTCAACTGCTCGAACCGCCGGATCAGGGGTGCGGATCGTTGCAGCGCCAGATTTGGGTGTTTCCGCCACTGCCGGGTGCCGTGCCACCTGACGGGAGCGCCCCCGTGCTGGCCGGTTCTACGTGGTGCGTTCGGCGAGACCGCGTAGATCCATCCGGTCAGCGCCGGAGCCACTGTGAACCGTTCTCGAACGCTATCGGCGTGAGCATGCCGAGGCTGCTGTGACGGCGTTGTCGGTTGTGGAAGATCTCGAGGTGGTAGAAGATCGAGGTGGCTCGCTCGATGCGGGTGCCCCAGCGTTGACGGTCGAGCAGCTCGACCTGCATGCGGCTGGTCTGCCGAAAAGCTGCTCAGTCTCACCGACCGAACACCACAGAAGGCGGCGACCCGCTCAGGTCTCGCCGCCTTCTGAAATTGCCTTACTGATCAGAATGTCGCGTACATTCTGTAGGCGAAGTGGTCGGAACCCCACTTGAACAATCGGGCGACCCTCGTGTGACTGATGTTTGACGGCGCGTATATTTGGTCGATCGGAACGCCGCTGACATCCTTCACCGGCACCCACTTGATCGGCGACGGCATGGCCATCGCCTTCCTCCGGTTGAAGTCACCCACCACGAAGATTGGCTTTTCGGGATGATACTGCCGGAACCGCGCCACTTTGTTGTAGAGGATTTGGTAGTGCTTCAGCCACCTGGCCTGTCGCTCTGGGTGCGCGTTCCATGCGCCCGAAATAAAATGTGTGTTGATGAAGATGAATCGCTTGCCGGTCTCCCTGACTTCCAGACTCACCCAGACGATGTACCGTGCCGGAGTCACCCCCGCCTCGCCATCGTGGGTTCTCTGAAAACCGACGTTGAGCAGCCTGAATCGGGACACACGCCAGGAAATCGGCACCGCCCTGGCCGGAATCTCTGATGGAAAGTAATGGGCGTATTCGCTACCCAACTGCCGGCGCATCTTGTCCCGAGCCGCTGTGCTGTCAACTTCCTGCCAGCCAATGACACCGGCGAGGTTATGGAAGGTGGCGGCCCCGTGGAGCGTGTTGTGTGTGCCGACCGAGATGGTCGCGGTGGCGGTCGTGCCCAAGTCCGGGCCGGCGGCGGACGCGCCGACGGCCACGCCGAAGATCGCCGTGACCGCCACGGCCACCACCGTCGTGACAAACCCAATGGTTCGCGCGGTTGGCTTCACTCTACCTCCCGAGTGCTGATGTAGGATTTATGCGCCGATCGATCATACGCAGAAATTGATTTTCATACTACAGGCGAGTCCTTAACAACCGCTGACCGCACGCTGACGGGTGTTCCAGGCCCATGATGCGCATGATCGACGCTGGCCTGCTCCGGCCGGGAGCGCCCCCGTGCTGGCCGGTTCTACGTGGTGCGTTCGGCGACACCACGTAGATCCATCCGTTCAGAGCCGGAGGCGGGCGGCGTGCAGCCGTTCGTAGTGGGGCAGGCATGCCGCGGCTGTGCGGGCTGGTTCGCCGCTCAGCTGCGGATTCCGCGGACGCCACGGCTCGAACCCGGTCGACTCCCAGACCGCGTGATACCAGTGCGGCGCCCAGACTCCGTCCGAGTCCCGTCGCCCCGGCGGCCAGGCGAGCATCCTGTCCGTGAACGGCACGCCGACCAGGTCGCAGAGGGCCCGCAGATGGCCCCCGGGAGCCCGCAGGAAGTCAGCGGCGTCGATCACGGGCGGCGGCTCGCCGGCCGCGGAGAGCACGTCGTACAGCGTGATCTGCTGCGGCAGGCCGATGTCCTCCGGCGTCACGCTGGCGCGGGACTTCACGTAGGAGGCGACCACCTCCCGCGGGTCCCGGATCAGCAGCACGTTGCGCAGCCGGCGGATCCAGTCGTATTCGATTCGCGGCAGCAGGTGATGGGTCATGTGCTTCTGGTAAAACACGGTCGCTCCGGGCCGCGGATCCCCGTCCGTGAGCCAGGACGCGACCCGTCGCCAGTCGGTGTCGCCCGCGGCGATCACCTCCTCCCGGGCCGGGTGATCCAGCTGGGTGACGGAGAGGTAGTGCGCGTAGAGCGGCTCGTCGACGACCACGCAGTCGCCCCGGTTCTCCCAGGAGCGCATCAGCGCGGTGGAGATGTTGCGCGGCCCGGACCACATCGCGAGCCGGATCATCCGGTGGCCTCCTCGCGCGTGGTGATGTCGCGGTCGACCAGGGCGGCGTACCCCCGCTGGAGTCGTTCGGTCACCGGACCGGGGCCGCCGATCGCCCGGCCGTCCACGTCGCGCACCGGGACGATCCCCGCGAAGGTGCCGGTCACGAACGCCTCGTCCGCGCCGTACACATCGGTGAGACTGAAGCTTTTCTGGTACGCCGGGATGCCACCCTCCGCGCACACCCGCAGCACATTGCCCCGGGTGATGCCGCCGAGGCAGTACTGCCCGGACGAGGTCCACACCTCGCCGCGCCGCACGATGAAGAAGTGCGTCGAGTTGCAGGTGGCGACGAAGCCGTGCGGATCGAGCATGAGCGCCTCATCCGCGCCCGCGGTGTACGCCTGGATGCACGCGGTGATGTCGTTGAGCTTGCTGTGCGCGTTCAGCTTCGGATCGAGCACGTCCGGGTACCCGCGGCGCACGTGCACCGTGAACAACCGGATCCCGCGTTGCGACGTCTCCGGCGTCGGCGTTTTGTGCTCGGCGATGATCACCACGGTGGCCGGCCCGGCTGTTACCCTCGGATCCTGGTACGGCGTCCGCTTCACCCCTCGGGTGACCATCAGCCGCACATGCACCCCGTCGGTCATCTGGTTCGCGCGGAGGGTCTGGTAGATCGCGCCGGTGAGCGCGGCGCGGTCCATGCCGATGTCGAGCGCGATCGCCTTGGCGCCCTCGTACAGCCGGTCGAGGTGCGCGTCCAGGAACGCCGGATGCCCGCGCTGGACGCGTAGCCCTTCCCACACCCCGTCTCCGAGCACGAAGCCGGAGTCGAACACCGACACCACCGCCTCGTGACGGCGTCTGAGCTCCCCGTTCACCCAGATCAGGACCTCGTCGTTGCGAGGGTCGTCGAGATGGTCGTGCACGCCGTGAGACATGGCCGCTCCTGCCACTCGCCTGTGGTTCGGCAGCCTACGGGAGACGATCGGGCTGAAAGTAAGCTGCCGATCGCCACGCAGGCGCCACCCGCCTCGCCGGCGGCCAGC
>WHSM01000457.1 GCA_009380105.1 Micromonosporaceae bacterium | reverse complement strand
GCCTCTTGCATAGTTTGCCGATCAGCGCGGATACGACGGCGCAGGTCGTCCTGGCGCACGAGATGGTCCAGGTATGCGCCTTGGTCCATGCCATCTTCTGAGGCGCGTCGCTTAATGATCTCCCGGGTGCTGACGTTCACGGTCAGCTTCTGCTTGAGAGCCATACGGGCAATCGTACGGGAGAGTACCCGTACGTGGAAGTCCCGGCGTCGGACTCGCAGCGCCTACGGTTGGGTCTCGGTCCAATCGCCGGTTGCGGCGGCGTCGATGAAGTACTTCCACTCGTCGGCGGCGCGGAACGTCAGGACCGGGCCATCGGGGTCCTTGCTGTCGCGCACGTATACGGTGTCGCCCACCTCGTACCACTCGACGCACGCCTGTTGCCCCTGGCTCTTACGGGCCTTGCGCCAGGCCGCCTGCGACGGGTCCATGCGGCGCCTTCCTCTCCATCACAGCTCCCGCGCGATGGACCGGATCAGCTTCTTCGACTCGGCCGGACTCAGCGCGGTCGCGCATAGGCGAACGTAGCTGAGGTTACAGCGCTTGACCTCTGCGTTGTCTTCCAGGTAGATCTCGCCGCCTCGGGTCTCGATGTAGACGGCGGGCGGCCGCAGCGATTCAGGGAACTCAAGGAGCGTAAATGAGCCCCAGGTGCCTGGATGCGCGCCGGCGGCGAAGGGCACGACCTGTAGGTCGATATTCGGTAGGTCTGCCAGCTCAAGCAGCTTCTCCAGCTGCACCCGCATCACTTCAGGACCGCCGATGACCCGGCATAGCGCGGCCTCGTCAAGGATTGCCCAGAGCCCTAAGGGATCATCGGCCGTCAGTCGCTGCTGCCGCACTGCTCGCAACTGCACCAGGCGCTCAACCTCGTCTGGGCCGATACCGGGCGCAGGCACCTCGATCGCTGCGCGGGCGTACTCGGGAGTCTGCATCAGGCCGTTGACCACAGCGAGGTCAAAGCTGGACACCTTCTTGGCAGCGGACTCCAGGTCCAGGTAGGTGGCGTAGGTCTTCTGAACTGGGCCGTACTTGACCCAGAAGCCGCGCTGTCTGCTCTGCTTGCGTAGCTCGTCCAGCTCGCCGCTGTCGTCAGACTCGCCGTAGAGCGCGAGCAGCGCCGCCAGGTCGACCTTGTCCACGCCGACCTGACCGTTCTCGATCGTGCGGATCTTGCCCTCGGACCAGCCGAAGTTTTCGCCGGCCTCCTCTCGGCTCATGCCCTTGCGCTCGCGCATCTCACGCAGCGCCTTGCCCAGCATCAACCGCGGAATCGTTGGACCAAACGGCCTCGACACGGGACGCACCTCCAGCATCACCCGACAAGCGTGCACGGCAGCATACCGCGTACAGCCGGTACAGAGAATCCTGGCATGAATGCTACGCGTAAGATTGACACACATGCTTTGGTCGTGTCATTGTCCAGCAGGTACAGCCTGTAGCTCCCTGGTCACGCCTGCACCCCGGTACGCGGCGTGGCTCGGGTTGAGGGGGCGGCGTGTCGGAGGGTGATGCGCCGCCCCACCCAAGGGAGGCGAATGATGAGCAGCCCACGTCGGCTCGCCGGCGATCTGGAGGAGCCGATCGGCGATGACGGGGCTGATCCGGTGGTGAGAGCGATCGGTCGCGTGGCGATGCCGCACGCGCGCGAGCCGCACGACGCGTGGCTGGCGCGCGGGCTGCTGTGGTGTCTGCTGTGCCGCTCGCTGCTGATCCCGGTCTGGTGGGTCGATGGGCAGCGGGCGTACTCGTGCGGCCCGCGTTGCGTCCAGTCCGACCTGGCGGCCGAGCCGGTGGAGAGTCAGCTGCTGCTCGGCGCGCTGATCCGGTTCGCCGTCGCGGCAGGCGGCTGCGCCTACACCGGTCCGGCGGTCACCGCCGAGGAGATGAGCCGCTGGCGGGCCTGCGCTCCCCGCGACAGGCGGTGCGTGCTGCTCGCCGCGTACCCACGAATCGAAATCAACGAGCGCGGCGAAATCCGCCCGGTGTGGCGGCACCTCAGCGACGCCGACGTGCATCCCATGTAGGAGCCGGGAACCGATGACCGAGCCAGCGCCTCTCCCCGAAGCCGCCGCGCCCGATCCCACGCCGCCGGCTCCCACGTCATGTCGCACCTGCCGGCAGCCGGTGGCGCGCACCGTCCTCGGCTGGATGCACGTCGACCACCTCGGCGCTGCGACGACCTGGCTCTGCGCCGAACACCTGGCCCTGGCGGAGCCCGACCTGCTGAGCCCCGAAGCCGGGACGCTCCCCGGGTCACGGCGACGTCCCACCCCGATCCCTCGCCGTCACGGCGTCGCCGAAGCCGACCCGTCCGCGTCTGCCGACTGGCCGGCGCCGAGCGTCGACCGGCCGTGGTGGGAACTGCCCGCCTGAGCGCCGGAGTGGCTTGGGCGGCGACGGACGCGCTCGCCGCCGCGGTGCTCGCGCCTGCGCAAACCCAGGTCTCACCGCTGGAGATCTATGTGGATGGCGCCGGTGTCCGAGGAGAAGATGCTGCCGAGCACCTACGACAGGAGATGCTGCGAAGCGCAGACCTAAGTAATGAAGTCTCCGGACATCCCTGGGCGGTTCATCTTATCGGGCGGAGTCGTGGATGGCTTGGATCAGCGCGGTGGGGGCGGGCGGGTCTGGTGGCTCGCCGTAGGTGACGGCGTAGAGCCGGCGGGGGGAGCTGTTGAGTTCGGTGGTGTGGATGTCGGGCCGGCGGTGGGCTTGGAGGGCGAGTCCTGGCAGGGTGGTGACGCCTGTGCCGGCGGCGACGAGGGCTTGCACGACGACCATGTCGTCGCTAATGGATGCGATGCGTGGGGTGAAGCCTTCTCGTCGGCACACGGTGGTCAGCTCGTCTTGGCACCGTTCGCAGCCGCCGATCCAGGGGGAGTAGCGATGGTTCGCGATGCTGTCGTCGGGTCGCTGGCTTACGAGATAGATCGGGTCGTCGCGGATGTGGACGAGGCGGAATCCTTCTTCCTCGACCGGGGCGTCGGCGTATCGGAAGATGAGTGCGACGTCGATCTCGCTGCGACACAGCATCTGTAACGCTTCGACCGGGTGACGGTCGAACACGCTCAGCTCGATTCCGGGATGCGCCTCGGCCAGCATGGTGGCGGCCTTGGGCACGATCGTGCTCAGCGCCGACGCGTTGGCGGCTAGGCGAACCCGTCCGAACTGCAGACCGACCTGTGCTGCGAGCTCGCGAGTGGCCGCGTCGACTCGTCCCACGATCTCGGTGGCCCGGTTGGCCAGCAGT
>WHSM01000435.1 GCA_009380105.1 Micromonosporaceae bacterium | reverse complement strand
CGTGTCGTCCGAGCTGGGCGGCGAGGAGGCGAGGCGTGAGCTGGTCGCGGCGTTGCGCGCCGCCGGCCTGGCGCTGCTGGTCGACATCGTCCCGAATCACACGGGGGTACGCGTGCCACGCGCGAACCGCCCCTGGTGGGACGTGCTGCGGCGCGGCCCGTCGTCGGCTGTTGCGGACTGGTTCGACATCGACTGGTCCTCCGGCCCGCTCGTGATCCCGGTGCTGGAGGACGACCCTGGCGCGCCGGACGAGCTGAAGGTGGCCGACGGCGAGCTGCGCTATCACGAGCACGCGTTCCCGTTGGCCGACGGGACCGGGGGCGGCACGCCACAGGAGGTGCACGAGCGGCAGCACTACCGGCTCGTCAGCTGGCGGTTGGCCGACACCGCGCTGAACTACCGTCGGTTCTTCGCCGTCAACGACCTGGCGGGCTTGCGGATCGAGGAGCCGGCTGTGTTCGCCTCCGTGCACGGCGAGGTGCTGCGCTGGCACGCTGCCGGGGAGCTGGATGGCCTGCGGGTGGATCATCCTGACGGGCTGCGTGACCCGGGCGGTTACTTCGCGGCGTTGCGGGCGGCCGCGCCGGGCGCGTGGATCGTGGCCGAGAAGATCCTGGAGCCGGGAGAGGACCTGCCGGACTGGCCGATCGAGGGCACGACCGGGTACGAGGCGCTCGGAGAGGTCTGCGGGCTGTTCGTAGACGCGGCCGCGGAGCCGGCGTTCACCGCGCTGGACGCCTCGCTGATCGGGGCCGCGAGCGACTGGGACGAGCTGGCGTACCACTGCAAGCGCGAGGTCGCGACCGGGATGCTGGCCGCCGAGGTGATCCGGCTGGCCCGATTCGTCCCCGACGTGCCGGACGCGGAGTCGGCGTTGGCGGAGGTGCTCGCGTGCTTCCCGGTGTACCGGTCGTACCTCCCGGACGGGGCTGAGCGCCTGCGGGCCGCGCTGGCCGCCGCGGGTCGTCGGCGCCCTGAGCTGTTGCCGGCCCTCGCCGCGCTCGGGCCGAGGCTCGCCGATCCGGCAGCTGAGCTGGCGCGGCGGTTTCAGCAGGTCTCCGGCGCGGTGATGGCCAAGGGCGTCGAGGACAGCGCGTTCTACCGTTGGTCGCGGTTCGTCGCGCTGAACGAGGTGGGCGGCGACCCGAGCCGGTTCGGGGCGCCCGTGCCGGACTTCCACGCGGCGTGCCTTCGGCGTCAGGAGCGCTGGCCGGACGGTATGACCACGCTGTCCACTCACGACACCAAGCGGAGCGAGGACGTGCGGGCGCGGCTCGCGGTGCTCTCCGAGATCCCGTCGGAGTGGTCCTCCTCGATCCGCCGCTGGATCGCGGCGGCGCCGCTGCCTGATCCGGCGTACGCGCACCTGCTGTGGCAGACCCTGATCGGGGCCTGGCCGATTCCTCGGGAACGCCTCACCGCGTACGCGATCAAAGCCGGCCGTGAAGGGCGGGTCTGGACCAGTTGGGAAGACCCGGATCCGCCGGCTGAGGACGCGGTCGCCGTCGCGATCGACCACATCTACGACTCGCCTGGCCTGCGGGCGTCAGTGGACGCGTTCGCGGCCCGGATCACGCCGCACGGCTGGAGCAACTCGCTGGGTCAGAAGCTGGTGCAGCTGACGATGCCGGGCGTTCCCGACACGTACCAGGGGACCGAGCTGTGGGACAACTCCCTGGTCGACCCGGACAACCGGCGCCCGCTGGAGTTCGCGGCGCGGCGGGAACTGCTGGCGCGGCTGGACTCCGGCTGGCTGCCTGGCCTGGACCACACCGGGGCGGTGAAGCTGCTCGTGACTTGCCGGGCGCTGCGGCTGCGGCGGGACGCGCCGGCGCTGTTCAACGCGTATCGGCCGCTGGAAGCGCGGGGCCCCGCCGCGGACCATGTGATCGCCTTCGACCGGGGCGGCGCGATCGTCGTGGCGACCCGGCTGCCGGTGTGCCTGGAGCGCTCCGGCGGCTGGCGCGACACCACGCTGCCGCTGCCCTCTGGCGAGTGGCGCGACGCGCTCACCGGGCGGTCATGGCGCGGCGACGCGCCACTCACCGACCTGCTCGCCCGGTACCCCGTGGCTCTCCTGGCACGGCCATGACCCGGTTCGACGTGTGGGCGCCTGAGGCGTCGCGGGTGCGGTGGTGGCTGGGGCCGGCCGAGCCCGGCGCCGTGCCGGGCGTGGACGGGGTCGAGCGTGAGATGACGCCGGCCGGTGATGGCTGGTGGTGGCTCGACGTGCCGGGCGTCGGGCACGGCGCGGACTACGGCTATCTGCTCGACGACGCGACGGCCGGGCCGATCGACATTGAGCCCGACGACCCCGCCGCCGGCCTTCTGCCGGACCCGCGGTCGCGTTGGCAGCCGCACGGGGCGCACGGGCCCAGCCGGGTCTACGAGCACGGCCGGTTCGCCTGGACCGACGCAGGTTGGCGGGGACGCGGGCTGCCAGGGTCGGTGCTCTACGAGCTGCACATCGGCACGTTCACCGAGGGGGGAACGTTCGACGCCGCGATCGCGCGGCTGGGCCACCTCGTCGATCTCGGAATCGACCTGGTGGAGGTGCTGCCGGTCAGCGCGTTCAACGGTCCACACGGCTGGGGATACGACGGCGTCCTCTGGTACGCCGTGCACGAGCCGTACGGCGGGCCGGACGGGTTCAAGCGGTTCGTCGACGCCTGCCACGCCCGTGGCCTCGGGGTGGTCCTCGACGTGGTCTACAACCACCTGGGGCCCTCAGGCGGAGACATCGGCGAGTTCGGCCCATACCAGCTTCGAGCGCAGAGCCCGTGGGGCGCGTCGGTCAACCTGGACGGCCCCGACTCCGACGAGGTCCGCCGCTACATCATCGGCAACGCCCGCGAATGGCTGCGCGACTTCCACCTCGACGGGCTGCGGCTCGACGCGGTGCACGCGCTGCGCGATCAGCGGGCGACGCACCTGCTGGAAGAGCTGGCGGTGTCCGTGGCGGCGTTGGAGGTCGAGGTGGGCCGGCCGCTGTCGCTGATCGCCGAGTCCGACCTCAACGACCCGCGCCTGATCACCCCGTGGCGGGCCGGCGGCTACGGCCTGCACGCGACCTGGGACGACGACGTGCACCACGCGCTGCACGCCCTGCTCACCGGCGAGCAGCAGGGCTACTACGTCGACTTCGGCACGACTGCGACCCTCGCCAAGGCGCTGACCTGCGCGTACGTCCACGACGGCGGGTACTCGACGTTCCGGCGGCGCAGCCACGGGCGGCCGGTCGACCGACGCGACGTGGCGGGGGACCGGTTCGTGGCGTACCTCCAGAATCATGATCAGATCGGCAACCGGGCGACCGGCGACCGGCTCTCGGCAACCCTGTCGACCGGGTTGCTGAAGGTCGGGGCGACGCTGCTGCTGTGCGCGCCGTACCCGCCGATGCTGTTCATGGGGGAGGAGTGGGCGGCCGGCACGCCGTGGCAGTACTTCTCCAGCCACCCGCAACGCAAGCTGGCCAACGCGGT
>WHSM01000469.1 GCA_009380105.1 Micromonosporaceae bacterium | reverse complement strand
GGGTCGTCGGCGATGCTCTTGTACACCGCGATGGTCGGCCCGTACCGGGCCTTGAAGTAGTCGCGGAACGCTTCCGGCGTCCCGAAGTGGTCGATTCTCACTGTCTGCCGCCGCGCGACGACAGTGGTCACCCCGTCGCCGAGGAGTGAGCGGACGTGGTCCGGGTCGCCCCACAGCGGCGGCGGCTGAGCACCGGGCGGCGGCGGAGGGGCGTACGGCTTCATCGTCGCGAACATCTGGCCGATGAAACCCTCCGGCGTCCAGCTCAGCAGGCCGATGGTTCCGCCCGGGCGGCAGACGCGGACCAGTTCGTCGGCGCTGGCCTGGTGATGAGGGGCGAACATGACTCCGACGCAGGACAGCACCGTGCCGAACTCGCCGTCGGCGAACGGCAGCGCCTCGGCGTCGGCCTGACGCCACTCGAGTTCGGCGCCTGCCTCCTGCGCCTGGCGCCGGCCGGTCTCGAACAGTTCGGGGGTGAGGTCCGATGCCACGACGTCGGCGCCGGCGAGCGCCGCGGGGATGGCGGCGTTACCGGATCCTGCGGCCACGTCCAGCACCCGGTCGCCGGATCGCACGCCGCATGCGTCCACCAGGATCGGACCCAGTGTCGGGATGAGGTCCGAGGCCAGGGTGGGATAGTCGCCGAGGGCCCACATGGCGCGGTGCTTGGCCTTGAGTGCGCGGTCGGCCTGGATCGTGTCGATCACGTTGGTCATGACAACTCCAATTCGGCAGATTCGACTTCGACGTGTTTGGCAAGGTGGTCTCGGGCGATCCCGATGGATCTGCCGATGCGGCTGCTTGTGGACATGTCCGACTTCCTCTCCGGTTGAATGACCTGAGCATGGGCCGAAGGTCTGTGACGGGGCCTGTGACTTCTCGCGTGGGTGGCATCATCGGTCCATGGCGGAACCGCTGGCCGTTCAACTGCTGGGGCCCCAGCCGCGTGTGGCCAAGGCCGGGCATCCGCAGCCGCCGCCCCGCGGCCGCAAGGCGTGGGCGCTGCTCGCGTATCTCCTGACCACGGAGTCCGCGCCGAGCCGCGAGTGGCTCGCCGAGCTCCTGTTCGCGGACGCGGACGATCCGCTCAACGCCCTGAGCTGGAGCCTGTCCCAGTTGCGCAGACTTCTCGGTGACGAGTCGACCATCGCGGGCGAGCCTGTCGTCCTTCGGCTGCCACCCGGGACGTTCGTGGACGTGCGTGCCCTGACAGCAGGCACCTGGATGCAGGCGATCGGCATCCCCGGTCTGGGCCGAGAGCTCCTGGAGGGCATGACCTTTCCGGCATGTCCCGGCTTCGAGGCGTGGTTGCTCACGAGCCGCAGACACCTGGCCGGCGCGGCTGACGGCGTGCTCAGGGAGGCGGCGCGAGCAAAGCTCTCGGCGGGTGACGCCGCCCGGGCGGCAGGGCTGGCGAGCCGGCTCGTCGCCGCGAACCCGCTCGACGAGGACGCTCAGGAGCTCTTGATCCGGGCGTACGTCGCGAGCGGTGATCGAGTTGCGGCCAGGACGCAACGAGACGCGTGCGTCGCGCTCTTCCGGCGCGAGCTCGGAACCGACCCGGGCATTGCGGTCATCCACGCCGCGGACCCGGAGTGGCGCCAACGCGCCTTCCCCGACCGGCCGGCGACCAGCGCCGCGACGGCGGCTCGCCTCGAAGCGGGTCTCGGCGCCCTCGACGCGGGAGCCCCCGATGCCGCGATCGGGCTGCTGCGGGAGGCTGCGGCGGAGGCCCACGAGGCGGGCGACGGTCCCCTTCTGGTGCGGACGCTGCTGGCGCTGGGCTCGGCGCTGGTCCACAGCGTCAGGGGACGCGACGGCGAAGGCGCCGGCGTGCTGCTCGAGGCGATCGATGTCGCCGAGCGGATCGGGGCGCCAGAGTCAGCGGTGTCGGCTCATCGCGAACTCGGCTTCGTCGATCTGCTGCGCGGCCGGTACGACCGCGCCCAGCGCAGGCTGAAGGATGCGCTGGAGCTGGCAGGTGACGAGCCCGACGAGCGGGCGTGGGCGCTCGCCATCCAGGGCACGGCCTCGACTGACGTCGGTCGGTACGACGACGCGCTGATGGCATTCGACGAAGCCCTGGGCCTGGCTGGCGCCGATCAGCCCGCCCACGTCGTGGCGTGGTCGTGGACGTTCTCCGGACGCGCTTGCCTACTGCGCGACGACCTTGAGGCAGCACGCGACCGCCTGGACAAGGGGTTGCAGGCGGCGCGTGCGCTCCGCTGGACCGCATTCGTGCCGTTGCCCGAGGCGTTGCTCGCAGACGTGGATCTCCTCGAAGGCAAGATCGACGCGGCGTCAACCGCCTACGAGCACGCGCACGCTCTGGCGCTGCAACTGGGCGATCCGTGCTGGGAGGGCTTCGCAGCACGCGGGCTGGGCATGGTCGCCGCGTCCCAGGGCGATGCGGCGAGGGCTCTGGAGTGGGTCACCGAGGCGCGCCACCGCTGTGTGCGCCTGCCCGACGCCTGGCTGTGGGTGGAGGGCTACTGCCTCGACACGCTCTGCGCGCTCGCCCTCGACCATCAGCGGGTCGAGGCTGGGCACTGGATCGACGATCTGGAGGCGCTGGCGACCCGCACCGGGATGCGGGAGCTCGTCGCTCGCGCCTACGCCCACCGAGCCAGGCTCGGAGACCGGGTCGCGGGCGACGCCGCGCGGGTTCTGGCGGCGGAGGTCGACAACCCGTCCCTGCGGCTCCCTGAGTGACAGCCTTCCGCTCGCCGTCGCTGACACACGAAGCCGCCGTAGATCGCGACGCGCGGATCCTCGTCCGCCGGCGTCATGGTCGGACCTCGGCGCGGGCGTCCAGTTCGGCGATCAGCTGCTTCGGCGCGACCACGCGGTACGCGTCGGCGACGATCTCGGCGATCTCCGCCCAGTCTGCCGGCACGTCCAGCCGCACTCCGAGCCAGCCGCGGCCTCCCACGTACGGCGGGACGAAGAACCGCTCCGGGTCAGAGGCGACGTGCGCCTCCTGCGCGCCGGGCGGCGCCGCGCACCAGAAGGCCAGCCGGTCGTCGTGGTGCTGGTCGGCGTACATGACAAAGGTCTTCTTGCCGCGCACGAACCAGGTCGGCTCGCCGTGGCTGAGCCGCTCCGTGGCCTCTGGCAAGGCCAGGCACAGCCGGCGCAGTCGCGGCAGCGGGTCGTCGGGCATGACCGTAGCCTGCCGCCTGCGGG